>CAYVDZ010000563.1:0-4229 GCA_964450575.1 uncultured Opitutus sp. | reverse complement strand
AAGTGCTGATCAGCGCCGAACTCGGGCGGGAAACCCGCACGCAGCCAGTCACAGGTCAGTTCACCCGCGCAAGGCGCTCGACCGTATGCTGGCGAAAACGGGGCTGACCGTGAAGCACGACGAAAAGACCGGCTCGATGGCGATCTTCGCGGCACCGCGGGCGAACGATCCGCCGCGTGCGGCTTCCGATACTTCCACTCCTGCTAAAAAAAAGCCCCCAAGACCAACAAACCCTGAACCCACCATGACCCGAAAAAATCCCTTTGCCCTCCTTGGCACCTGGCTCGCCATTACGTTTGCCCCCAGCCCCGCCGCCGAACCCGGCGGCACTTCCAACCCGAAGTCCGAAGAAGTGGTCGTCCTCAGCCCCTTCGTCCTCAACACCGAGAAGGACGTCGGCTACGCCGCGACCAACACCCTCGCCGGCACGCGCCTCAGCACGTCCGTCAAGGATATCGGCGCCGCGATTTCGATCTACACCAAGGAGTTCTTGAACGATCTCGGCGCGACCAGCGCCAACGACTTCCTCATTTACGCCACTGGCATGGAAGCCGCCGGCGCCCAGGGAAATTTTTCCGGCGCCACGTCGGACATCAACGCCCCGCAGGTCACCGGCGACAGCGCGCGCACCCAGCCGCAGAATGCGACGCGCACCCGCGGCCTGTCGGCGCCCAACTATACGCGCGGCTTCTTCACCACGAGTATTCCGGTGGACACGTATAACACCGATATGGTGACAGTGAACCGCGGGCCGAACGCCATCCTTTTCGGCGTCGGCAGTCCGGCGGGGGTCGTCGATGCCACGCTCCTCCAAGCCAATCTCCGTCGCAACCTGAACAAGGTCGAGTTTCGCTACGGCAACAACGACAGCTTCCGCCGTTCGCTCGATCTCAACCGCGTCCTCATCCCCAATAAACTCGCGCTGCGCCTGGCGGCGGTCGACGACGAGGAAAAATTCAACCAGCGCCCTGCCTTCGAGCACAAAAAGCGGATTTACGGCACGGTGGCCGCCAAGCCCTTTCGCTCGACCACGGTGCGCAGCAGCTTCGAGACCGGTCGCACCACCGCCAACCGCCCGTTGAGCGTGCTCCCGTTCAAGAGCGTCTCGGATGCTTGGTTCGCCGCCGGCCGGCCGGTCTTCGACTGGACGTTTTTCGACGACCCCGCCCGCAATCCCAATGCGATTAATCAAAACGCCAATGTGAGTGCTACCACCGGTGGGCTGGCCGGACAAATTCAGTTTTTCGACCAGATCGCCATCGTTTATTCCCAGCCCAACGCCGCCGCACCGAATTTCGCGTTCCGGGGCACCACTCCGAACACGGCCGGCACCGTCGCCGACAAGGTGCGCAACTCCTTCTTCCATCCGCTCGTCAACCGCGACTTGCAGGCGGACGCCATCGTGACCGCCGGCACATTTAACGTCGGCCAGCTCCCGGCCGCGGCTTTTCCCGGCGGGGTGGTTCCCGCTGGAATCAAGATGCAGGGGTTCACCGACTACAGCGCCTTCGATTTCGAGAACCGCATGCTCGATGAAACCTCCCGGCAGGGTGACACGTTTCGCACCTTCAACGTCACGCTGGAGCAACTCGCGTGGAAAGACCGCATCGGCGTCGAGTTGGCCTACAACACCGAGGGCTACGACTTGCGCTCGAAGAACTCGTTCTTTCAATCCAACAACGGCAACCACGTCAGCATCGACGCCAGTGTCTCGCTCCCGAACGGGCAGCCCAACCCGAACGTCGGCCGCCCCCGAGTCATGTATGGCCAGATCGCCTGGACCCACACTCTCACCAGTCGGGAAACCGCGCGAGCGACCGCTTTTCTGCGCTACGATTTCAAGGAGGTGAGCCCACGCACCGGCCGTTGGCTGGGCCGTCATACCCTGACCGGGCTCTACGAGCAAAATTCCGTGGACACGCTCGGCTACTCCTATCGTCTCGCGACAGACGGCGCGGTTGCCAACTCGATCAACCCCAATCCCAACGTCTTCGACCGCCGGCCCGGCGTCATGGTTTACATCGGCGATTCGGTGCTCGACGGCCGCCCGCTCGCGCTCCAGCCGATCCGGATTCCCGAGCTCAACGCCGGCCTGACCGTTCCGACTTCCTACTTCGTCGCCCCGGCAGGTTCGACCGCCCAGGGCGATTTCGCGGTGGTTCCCACGACGCTTACGGAAATCATCAACGGGGGAAACTCCTCTCGCGAGGTGATCAAGTCCCAGGCCGCAGTCCTCCAAAGCTACTGGCTCGGCGAACACCTCGTGACGACCCTCGGCTGGCGCCGCGATGAGGACTACTTCGCCAATCGGGCGATCAGCTTCGTCCCGGCCAATCCCACCAAGGTTCATTACGGTTTCAACGATTTCAGTTTTGCCTCTTTGCCGCCCCCGGCCGCCGCCAAGGAAGTGAAAACCTACAGCGCCGTCCTGCGCTGGCCGCAGAAGCTCCTGCGCCTGCCCCTCAGCGCCGATGCGAGCATCTTTGTGAACCGCTCGGAGAATTTCACTCCGCTCGGCTCCCGCATAAACGCCTATGGCCAGCCCCTCGCGTCGCCTCAGGGCAAGACGAGCGAGTTTGGCATAAATCTGTCGTTTCTCAATGATCGGTTCTCCCTGCGCGTGAACCGCTTTGAGACCACCGTCAAGGGCCAGACCCTAAACAATGTGGCGTTCAACCTAGCCATAAACAACGCGGTGCTACAGAACACCGGCATCTGGGCGTCGGAGCAAAACATCAATCCGAGCATCAACCGCTCGGCCGATGTCGAACTCATGTATAGTGTGCTCCCGCCCAATTTTCGCGAACTGATGCAGTGGAGGATCTCCGGCACGCCGGCCCAGCAGAATCTCTCGCCCTCCCACACCGTCATCAGCGGCATCGCCGATACCACCGACTTCACCGCTAAGGGCACCGAGGTCGAATTTATCTTCAACCCGAACCGCCAGTGGCGGATCCTGGCCAATGTCGCCAACCAGGAAACCATCCAGACCAACACCCTCCCGGGCGCGAAGGAATTCATTAACCGCATGCTGCCGGTCTGGAACCAACTGCGCGGCGTCCCCCGTAACAATTATCCGGCAGGCCATGCTTTCGGGGATCCGCTGCCCGCGACCGAACAGACCTTCGGCCAATGGCTCGACACCGTTGTGCTCATTCCCTTCGCCACGGCAATCGCCACCGAGGGCTCGGCGAGCGCCGAACAACGCAAGTGGCGCGCCAATCTCGTCGCCAACTACACCTTCTCCCGCGAGGGCCGGTTGACGGGTTGGAGCGTCGGCACCGGCGTCCGCTGGCAGGATAAACTCGGAATCGGCTATCCCTCTACCCGCAATTCCGACGGCAGCGTCTTCATCGATCTCAAGCATCCCTACTACGCTCCAGCGGAGACCAACGTGGATGCCTTTGTCGGCTACACGCGCAAAATCTTCCGCGACCGCATCACGTGGAAGGCGCAGCTCAACGTGCGCAACGCCATCGGCAAGACCGGCCCGGTCGCCGTGACCGTGCAGCCCTGGGGCGAAACCGCGATCGTCCGCCTCGCCCCCGAGCGCCGCTGGTATCTCACCAATACGTTCAGCTTCTGAGGATCGCCCGAACATTAATTTCCTGCCTCGTCTCGCTTGGTTGCTTCTTATTGCGTTGTTCGCGTTTTTTCGCGGCCAGGTCCAGGCCGCAGCGAAACCCAACATTCTCTTCCTCCTCTCCGACGAACACAGTTATCCGTACCTCGGCTGCTACGGAAACAGCTCCTAAGAAACAGCATTTGTAAAACGTTCCTGTGCAATATGCGGGTAGTTTCTGACGGTCACGGCTAAATTCCGATTTTGGGGCGGAGGCTGGTAGGAAACTGGATCTTCAGGGGTCGGGCCGGGAGGGGTTTGTCTATGAACTCGCTCGTCATCCCGGCCAACAGCCGTCGCCGTTTCCTCACCCAGCTCGGCCTTGGCGCCTCCCTTTTCACCGTGCCCGGCACCAAATGACGGAAAGGGCCGTTCTATCCCGACCAAGCTGCCGCTGGACACGGACAACGACTTGATCGTCGTCAATGACGCCACCACGCCAGGCGTGGGCGAGATCACCTGGCTGAGCGGTCGGATTGCTAGATTCGCGCGGCGAACCCATCCGCAACGCCACCACACCATCGAGATCTGGCAGGCGGACAATAACGGCGCCTACCTCCACAGCCGATGGGCAACAAGGACAAACAGGATAAGAATTTTCAGGGCT
>CAYVDZ010000562.1:0-4233 GCA_964450575.1 uncultured Opitutus sp. | reverse complement strand
CCTAGCCAAAAATCCCATCCGGGCACCGCTGACTTAACTGTGAAGGCTACGCGAAAGATCCGGTTGTGGCTGGAGCAGGTTAACGCGCGCCCACGTGCAGCATTGCCCGGATCGCTCAGCGGAACGGCTTTAAACGAGCGTTTTATTGGGACGGTTCTTCGCGAGCGTTGATACTTCCCTCTGCTGGTGAGTAGATCAAGGAGGACGGAATAAATTTCCCCAGGTGTAAATCATATATTTAACCTAGTTCACGATCGGAGAATATTCGGTACTGGCGAGCATCCTCCTGACTTCTGCTCCCGGGCACGGACGTATTGTTTATTATGATACATCCTGACCAATTATGTCCAAATTGTCAGGTGGAAGCGGTTGCGGAAATTTATTCGGAACGCAAGTTGCTCCTACCAACCGCGCCCCTCGGGGCGTCACCTGCTGTAACCGGGGACAGGTCTGCGTACGTGCGGACCTGCCTGATAAACCCTACCATGAAAACTGCACCCACCCTGCTGCGGGGATGGGCGAAGCTTGCTGCGCTCTGCTTCGCCTGCTCCATCTTCGCACTTCACAGCGCCGCCCAGACCTCTGGAACTGGCTCGATTCAAGGTCGAATCTACAACCCGAATTCTCGAGAGTATGTGCGCAATGCCGAGGTTCGCCTTGAGGGGACGCCGCACGTTACCTACAGTGAAAGCGACGGTTCGTTCACGTTCCGGAACGTGCCAGGTGGCGCGGCGACCATCTCCGTGACCTATACCGGGTATAATCCGATCAAGGAAACGTTTACGATCACGCCGGGTCGAACGGCGACCCGTGAAATCAATCTCACGAGTACCGCGGCCGACTCTGCAACCAAGAACGGCGTGATTCAGCTGCAGGCCTTTACTGTTTCCAGCGAGCGCGAGGGAAATGCCAAGGCGATCATGGACCAGCGGCGCAATATGGATATCACCACCTCGGTCTCATCCGACATCTTCGGTGATGTCACCGATGGAAATGTGGGCGAATTTTTGAAGTATCTGCCGGGTGTCGACTTGGACTATGTTGAATCGGAGGCGCGCGGACCCCGTCTCGGGGGCATGGACTCCCAATATGTCGGGGTGTCTTTCGACGGCATCAGGACGGCCAGCGCTGATGCCAACCGCGGGGGCGGCGATAACTCGCGGGCGACGAGCTTCGAAGGTTTTGCCATCACGAGCATCGAGTCCATCGAGATCAGTCGCACGACGAGTGCGGATTCACCGGCGGATTCACCGGCGGGTACCATCAATATGAAAACCCGGCGGGCCTTCGATCGCAAGGGCCGGACCATCAACTATAATGCCAGCCTGAATTTCAACGCGGAAGAGTTTACCTTCGACAAGGAACTCGGTCCTGACGAGCGCCGGAATTATAAATGGAAGCCCAACCTATCCCTGGCGTATTCCGATGTCTTTATGAACCAGCGGCTGGGCGTATTACTGGGCGTCAGCCGCGCTAACTCCTACACCGAGCAATACGACGTCAACATCGACTATAACCGCAGTCCGACCGCGGCCGATCCCCGCCCGATGGTGATCCGACAGATTAACTTCAAGGATGGCCCCAAGACCATCCTGAAGGATGCCATGACGTTTACCGCGGACTTCAAAGCCACCCCCCGGCTGGTGTTCTCCTTTACCGGCATCTATACGTACACCGAAGGGGAGTTCTGGAATCGCAACTTCACCTGGGTTGCCGCCCTCAATAATAATAACGTGCGGCGCGGCCGCGGCACGGTGGGCGGTGATGGAGTCACCACCGTGATCGCCGAGCGGACTGCAACGGCCACCGATCCGCGGCTCGCCAATGGCGGCGGTAGTTCGTCGAAGCTTACCTACACGCGGACCTTTGCACCCAAGTTCGAATATAAACTCGATAACTGGGTGATCGATGGAGTAATGTCCTTCTCCAAATCGGTTAACAATTATGAGTCTCTGGAGCGGGGCTTTAGCAATTCCGAGGGCGGAGCCGTTCCGAGTAGCTGGGTTGCGACCCGGCCGCATGTGGAGTCCTGGGAGTGGACGATTCGACAGACCGGGGGTGATGATTGGTATGACCTTGGAAACTATTCCGATACCGATACCCGGAGCGGCGGCACGCGCGTCGGGAATTCCGGCCGCACGTGGAGTACCGAAATTTGGAATGGGCAGCTCAACGGTCGCTGGAATCTGCCCTTCCGCCGTTTCCCGGTCGCGCTGAAATTTGGCGGCCAGTGGAACGAGGAGTCCCGGAAGGTGAGTCATTTGGATAACTGGTGGATTTGGTCCTATGTGGGGCCCGGAGGTAATACGACCCGCCAGTTTCCCACGGGTGAGAACCGCAACGTAACCTTCGGCAACTGGGCGAATCTTGGCTATGTCGCCCCGCACCCGTTCGACATGGGCACCACGAACGCCTTGACCGTTTTCAATATCAACGGTGTCCAAGGCATGCCGGAGCGGGCAGATCGAAATCGCATCGCGGACCTTTTCCACGAACGTCCCGATCTTTTCGTACATACGGCCACCCCGAATGATTACTATAATAATTTCGTGGTGCGATCCCGCGACTTCAAGCAAACGGTAACGGCGGGTTACGCCCAGGCGGATCTCCGTCTCACGCAAAAGTTTCAAGTTCGAACCGGTGTTCGCCTTGAGAATACGCTCAACGAGTTCAAGGAGATCGATCCGCGGCTGGGCGCCGAGGTCGTGGCCGCTGGCTTTCCGGTCAATAACGCCGGCCGCGCCACCACGTTCGAAGGCATCGACTATCAATTCCTCGAACCGCCGCGCGTCACGCGGAAGTCGGAGTACCATAATTACTTCCCCTCACTCTTGTTGAAGTATCAACTCCTGCCGAATCTCGAGTGGCAGGCAGGCGCGAACAAGGCCATCTCCCGTCCTCCCCTCGACAGCCTTACCGGAGTATGGCAGATCGACGAGGTGAACGAACGCGTCACCGCGCCGAATGCCGCCTTGCTGCCGGAGTTCTCGAATAACTTCCAGACACGACTCGCTTACTACTTCGGCGGTCGCTCGCCCGGACAACTCTCGGCTTCCTTTTCGCAGAACAACATTCGCAATTTGCGTGAGACGTTCGAGTACACGCCTGACGAGTTCGGCGTGGTGGAGGAGGAGTTTAGCACCTATACGTTCCGGACTACGCGCAACAGTCTCGAACGGCGTCGATTCCGGAATATGGAAATAGTCTATCAGCAGACGCTTGGTTTTCTGCCGGAATTGTTTCGGGGCACGAATGTGAATATCGCCTATACGCGTTCGTATGCCAGCTCCCGCCGGAGCAATCTCTCGCCGCACCGGCTGACGTCACGGCTGGGATATGCCTACAAGCGCTTCAACGGCACCTTGGGCATGGTCTGGCGAGACGACTCTCCCGATGGCGTGAACAACTATGGACGCTATAAGTCGTCACTTACGCAGTTCGATCTCTCGTTGAATTGGAAGTTCTCCAACCGCCTTCAGCTCTATGTGCAGGGTCGTAATATTACCGGACGGCCGGTGAAGTGGTACTATAGTCCCCCCGGAGTGGATGAAGGGGTGTCGCCGCATCTGTATCGGATGCAGGAATACGGGGCGAACTGGGTCTTTGGCATCAAAGGCACCTTCTAACCCGCGCCAGATTTCTGCTTTGTAGAGCGCCGGCCGCCAGGCCGGCGCTCTTTTTTTGGGCCGGGTCGCTCTGGAGTCCCCCCGGGCCGATGGTTGATACGGGTCTCCAACGAGTGCCAGCTCGGCGGTCGCATGCGACGATTGCGCGTGAAGCCAGTCAGGAGCGGGGAGAATAAACCGCTGCGACCACGCTCCTTTGGTCGATGAGCCCGAGCGGTGATCCCGATCGCGCATTCTTCCTGGTTCGGGCGGGTAACCGTCTCCGGCGAAGACCTTGATCGGGAGGTCGGTCGTGGAGCGAAAGCGGGATTACCTGCCGCGACTCCCCGCTTGAACTTGCCGAGTCCACGCGAGAACGTACCGCGTGTCTCTTCGGAACCGTCCCGCTTTTCGCTCTCTGGTCCTCGGTGCGGCCCTGATCGGGGCGATTGCAGCGGCCTATCTGGTCTCGTTGCGCGGTGACTTCCTCTGGGACGACAACCTGCACATCACGGAGAACCCCACGATCATTGGACCGCTGGGATTGCAGGAAATTTGGACGACGGCGCGTGCCCATTACTTTCCTCTGGTCCTGACTAACTTCTGGACGCCGCACGCCCTCTGGGGG
>CAYVDZ010000561.1:0-4242 GCA_964450575.1 uncultured Opitutus sp. | reverse complement strand
GCGCAGCAAGACGCAGATCAAAGAGTTTGCCAGCTTTCCGAAGCTCGACGAACTGCCCAACTGGGGCTTCGACGGTAGCTCGACGAAACAGGCCGAAGGCAAGAGCTCGGACTGCGTCTTAAAGCCGGTCTCGGTTTACCCGGACAGCACCCGGAAAAACGGCGCACTCGTGATGTGCGAAGTCATGATGCCCGACGGCAAAACTCCGCACCCGACGAACTCACGCGCCACGATTGCAGACGATCCGGATACCTGGTTCGGTTTCGAGCAGGAGTACTTTCTCTATCAGGATGGCGCTCCGCTCGGCTTCCCGAAAGAAGGTTATCCTTCTCCGCAGGGGACGTACTACACCGGCGTGGGCTTCAAGAACGTGGGCGCGGTCGCTCGTGAGATTGTCGAGCAGCACATCGACATCTGTCTTGATGCTGGAATCAATATTGAAGGCATCAATGCGGAAGTCGCGAAAGGCCAATGGGAGTTTCAAATCTTCGGCAAGGGTTCGAAGAGTGCCGCGGACCAGATGTGGGTGGGCCGTTACATTCTCGCACGGCTTTGCGAACAGTACGAAATTGATATTGAGTGGCGCTGTAAGCCACTCCGTGGTGACTTTGATGCTCCGTTGGATTGGAACGGTTCCGGTATGCACTCGAATTTCTCGACCAAGCATCTGCGCGAGGTGGGCGGCAAGGACTACTTCGAGAAGCTCATGGCTGCCTTCAGCAAACACATGGACGAGCACATTGCCGTTTATGGCCCGGAGAATCATCTCCGCCTCACCGGCCTCCACGAGACCCAGTCGATCGACAAGTTCACTTACGGATTGGCCGACCGTGGCGCGTCGATTCGCATGCCTCACAGTTTCGTGACCAGCGGCTACAAGGGCTATCTCGAGGATCGCCGTCCGAACTCTGCCGCTGACCCGTACTTGGTGGCCGGCCGGATCATCAAGACGATCCAGACGGTGCCAACGGCCTGAGTGGGTCCGCACATTTTTGGCCATCAACGGCGCTCCCGGAAGGGGGCGCCGTTTTTTTGACAACTCGTAGCGCCCGCCCGGGTCATGCGGCTCTTTCCCCTTGTGAGCGCCGGGTGATGAGCCGAAGAATGGAGTGTAGTTTCCTCTGCATGAGCCCTGAACACCACTGCTGCGACTCCCTGCCGCGGGCCGATGGAGCGGAGTGGGTCCAGGCGTTGGTTTTAAGTGCCAATCTCGCTTGGACGACACTCTGCCTCGGTGGCTATCGCGCGGAAACCATGGGGGTGACGATTCTCCTTACCGGTTTGCTCGCGGCAGTTGGCTTGGCGCGCGGCTCCGCCAACCGGGAAGCGGCGCATCCGGCAAGTCTGTGGGTGTGGCCGTTCGTGGTTTATGCCGCGGCCAATGTTTTTTGGGTTTCGCCCGTGCCCTGGCTGGGCTGGTTCGACTGGGCCAAGTGGCTGCAGGCGGCGGTCGTCTTCTGGGTCGTCTCGAGCCACATTCGCAGTGCAGGACCGCGCCGTCTGGTGTTTTTCGCGATCGTCTTGGTTGCCGTAGTTGGAGTTGGTCTGGCGGGTTACCAGCGTTTTGTGAACCCGACCTGGCTGCCGCTGGGCGCCGTGCAGGTGGAGCAATTTCTCCACCGCTCGAGCGGACCGTTTGGCGCTCCGAATAGCTTCGCCGGGCTACTTGTTCTCCTCGTGCCGGCGACGGGCGCCTTGATGGCACGAGGCGGGGCGACCGCGACGGAACGGGTGGGGTGGGGATGGGTGACGGTCGTGCTGCTCGCCGGGTTGGCGCTTACCATCAGCCGGGGCGCTTGGATCGCCTTGGCGCTCGCCCTGACTGCGTGGCCCCTGTTGGGTGCGGATGGCTGGCGCTGGCCGCGCCGAATTGGAATGGCGGCCAGCGTGGTGGTTTTACTGTTGATGCTGGGTGGTGTCGTTTACTCGGTTGCGCCGAAAGCCCGCGAGCGGTTCGAAGTGCTGCTCCGTGACTCGGGGGAACGCAGTCGTCCCATTCTTTGGCAGGCGGCTTGGAAACTCATCCGGGAGGCGCCGGTTTGGGGCACAGGCGCGGGCAGCTACGATGTCCTGTTTGAACGGCATCGTCCCGTCGGGTTCGTCGATCGCCCGGAATGGGCGCATAATGACTATTTGAATACCGTCAGTGATTACGGCGTGGTCGGCGGAGCGTTGCTGGCCGGAGGAGTTTGGATGGCGCTACGTGAGAGTCGTCGGCGCGAAGCGCGACGTTCCCGGACTGGGGATCCTTGGATCGATCAACTCCTTTTCCGTCGTGCCTTGGGCATCGGCGTACTGGCCTTTGGACTTCAGCTTGGCGTCGACTTTCATCTGAAGATTCCGGCTCTCGGTTTGGCGTTCGCCACGATCGCCGGCCTGGCCTTGAGCCGGGAGCCGCGCAAGTCTGAGGCAGCACCGGGTCGCCTCTCGCCGTTTATGCCTTGGCTCGGAGTCGCCGCGGTCGGGGCGTTCGTCGTCGGATTGAATCCGCTGTATCGGGCGGAAGGTCGACGGGATGCGGCCCGCCACGCCCTCGAACGTCTGGTGTTGTCGGATACTCCGATTCCCGCCGACCACCTCAGGGCGACGCAGGAGGAACTCCGTGACGTCGTCCGGCGCGCGCCCGGCAACGGGCTGGCCTGGTCCGACCTGGCGTATGCCACGGCCCTTGCGGCCGCCGTGGAGACAGGACGGGAGCTGGAGCTGGGGCGGTTGGCGGAAGCCGCCGCGGACCGGGCGCTCCGGTGTTCGACCGAGGTGTTTGAATTTTGGGTACGGCGAGGCGTCGCGCGCAATTTGCAGGGCCGCTGGGCGGAGGCGGGCGAGGACTTTGCGCGGGCTCTAACTCTGGCGCCGGCGAGCGTCACCGCCTGGTTCTATTTTGCGGATCATCTTAGCCGGAGTCCCACCCAGCACGCGCTGGCGGCAGGGGCCCTGGCGTTCTGTTTGCGGCTTGACCCAACTCATCGCCACGCGATAGCTCTCCGCCAGCGTTTGGCAATGGGTGCGCGGGCGCCATGAGGCCATTTTCCATGCACAACCAATTCCTGTCCTGGTTCTTCGTGTGCGCGTCGTTCGCGTGCCTTTCGCTGCGTGCGCAATCACCGGGTGCGCTTTCCGCCCCTGGTTCCATCGCCGGCGGTGCCGAACAGGTGCTCGCCGCCAGAGTCACTGGCACGGTCCAGGTGACATTGAATGGTCAAACCACTCCGTTGCGCACCGATGATCGCGTGCCGCAAGCGGCGAAGATTGTCACCCGCGCGAACTCCAGTGTGGTGCTGGTGTTTTCCAACGGTGCGACGACTCAACTTGGCTCGGACACCGAATTGATCATCGAAGAGTTTTTGCAGGATCCGTTTGCGAGCACGGTCCGCGTCGCCGAATTGACCGAAGAGCCCTCGCGCTCCCGCACCCGTCTCTCGCTCAACCGCGGTGAACTGGTTGGCAACGTCAAGAAGTTGAAACACGCGGAAGGTTCTTCGTTCACCGTGAGTACTCCGGTGGGCGCCGCCGGTATCCGGGGCACTACGTTCCGCATCGTCTTCCGGCCGATCGGCGCGGGTCAGCCCTTCGGTGCTTTGGCGCAACCATTCCAGTTTTCCATCACCACGCTGGAAGGCGACGTGGGTTTCCAGCAGGGCACGCCGGGTGTTCCATTCACGGGCACGGCCACAACTCAGGTTCCTGACCCAACGACAACCCCAGTCACCGGCACCACCACGCTCCCGATTATCGGCGTTCCCACGGGGCAGGAGATTTCATTGACGGTCACAGTCACCCGGAATCCAGCCGGACAACTTGTGGTCGTGCGTGCTCCGACGGTAAATGGAACGTTGCCGATCACCCCGGCGAACGCCGCGCAGGTCGCGCAAGCAGCGCAGCAGCTCATCGGCGCGGTCAATACTACCTCGTTTGCGCCTCCGCCGCCGACCAATTTGACGCCGCCCCAACCGACGCCGCAGGCTCCACGGACCACGCCGCTCGGAGGCGAGCGCTGAGCTCATGCCCGTGGCTGGGATGGACGCTGCGGGTTTGCCGGGACGAAAGGTGCAGGAGCACGGACGGTTGCGAATAGATCGGAACGTCCCTCCGACCACCGCGAGTCCCTTCACTTACCCCAATTTCTCTTTCGTTCCTGCCTGTGCTTCGTAGCGTGCGACCAATGCCCTCCAGCCCGAAGGCCAGCCGGGCGCACACTCGGCTGCGCTGGCTCTGGCTACTTCCGATACCCGCGTTCTGGTG
>CAYVDZ010000560.1:0-4243 GCA_964450575.1 uncultured Opitutus sp. | reverse complement strand
GTCGGGGATCCAAATTTCTTGTCGATAACGACATTACGTCCCTTGGGGCCAAGGATAACCTTGACGGCCTTGGAGAGGATCTCGACGCCGCGGAGGACTTTCTGACGAGCACTCTCGTCGAACAGGAGTTGTTTAGCAGCCATGTGATTTTATTTCTATTCTGAGTTTAAGGATTCTGAGTGAGACGGGCCTCAGGCGATCACGCCCAGGATGTCGTCTTCGCGAACAAGGGTGTATTTCTTGTCGTCGAGTTTCACTTCGGTGCCGCCGTATTTGCTGATCAGCACGCGATCGCCGACTTTGACTTCGAACGGGGTGACTTTGCCATCTTCGCCTTTCTTGCCGGTGCCGAGAGCGATGACTTTCGCCTCCTGCGGCTTCTCTTTAGCGCTATCCGGAATGATGATTCCGCCGCGAACCTGTTCGCCTTTTTCTTCCAGGTGCTCGACAAGAACACGATCCCCGATGGGCTTGATTTTTACGTTGGCCATTTTGATTTTGGTTTGGGTTGAAGGTTGGAGTTTCTGATTTTTGTGGTGAACAAAGCGTGCCCGTCGCGAAAAAGCCGCGACGGGCGCACAAAGAGTGAAAAGGAGGTCTACTTCTTCTTGTCCTCGTCGACAACCTCGAAGTCGGCATCGACGACGTCAGCTTTCTTTTCCGTTTTCTTTCCGGAACTTTCAGCTTTCGCGGAGGCGTCTTCGGGAACGCCAGCTTGAGCGCCACCGGCCGCTTCCGCGGCCTTTTGGGCTTCCTGGTAAATCTCGCCGCCTACGGCACTGAGCTTCTCCATCGCGGCCTTCATGCGATCGGTATCGTTCGACTCGAGTTCCTTCTTGGCGTCGGCAATCGCGGCTTCGCCCTTCGACTTGATGTCGGCCGCAATCTTGTCGCCGGAGTCCTTCAACGTTTTTTCGAGCTGATAGATCGAGGAATCGAGTTGGTTCTTCGTCTCAACGGCTTCCTTCCGCTTCTTGTCTTCTGCGGCGTGGAGTTCGGCATCCTTGGTCATCTTATCGACCTCATCCTTGGAGAGACCGGACGAACCCTGAATGGTGATCTTTTGGTCCTTGCCGGTGCCGAGATCCTTGGCGGAAACGTGGAGAATACCGTTCGCATCGATGTCGAACGTTACCTCGATCTGAGGCATGCCGCGTTGAGCGGGAGGAATGCCGTCCAATCGGAAAGTGCCGAGCACCTTGTTGTCACGAGACATCGGACGTTCACCCTGCAGCACCACAATTTCAACCGAAGGTTGATTGTCGCTGTACGTTGAGAAGGTCTGGGTTTTCTTGGCCGGAATCGTGGTGTTGCGTGGAATCATCGCGGTGGCAACCTGGCCCGCGGTCTCGATGCCAAGCGTCAACGGCGTGACGTCAAGAAGGAGAACATCACGGACTTCGCCCTTGAGCACGCCACCCTGCACCGCCGCGCCAATGGCGACGACTTCGTCTGGATTCACACCTTGATGAGGGGGTTTACCGGTGAGCTGACGAGCGATCTCGACGACCTTCGGCATGCGGGTCATACCGCCGACGAGTACGAGTTCCTCGATCTGATCGGAGGTGAGTTCGGCGTCCTTCAAACACGCCTTAAACGGCGGGATACAACGCTCAAACAGATGCTCACACACCTGCTCCATCTTGGAGCGGGTGAGCTGGATGTTTAAATGCTTTGGGCCCGACGCATCCGCGGTGATGAACGGCAGGTTGATGTCGACGGATTGCGTCGACGAAAGGGCGATCTTCGCCTTCTCCGCCTCTTCCTTGAGGCGTTGGAGCGCCATCGGATCTTTGCGGAGATCGATGCCGTTATCCTTCTTAAAGGTGTCGACCAACCAGGAGATCAGCGCCTCGTCCCAGTTATCGCCACCGAGATGGGAATCACCGTGCGTGGCCTTCACTTCGAAGACGCCGTCGCCGATTTCGAGCACAGACACGTCAAAGGTACCACCACCCAAATCGAACACCGCGATCTTTTCGTCCTTCTTCTTATCAAGACCGTAGGCGAGCGAAGCGGCCGTCGGCTCGTTGATAATACGAAGCACCTCGAGACCCGCGATCTTGCCAGCGTCCTTGGTCGCCTGGCGTTGCGAGTCATTGAAGTAAGCGGGAACGGTGATGACCGCTTGAGTGACTTTCTCGCCCAAATAGGCCTCGGCGTCCGCTTTAAGCTTCGCGAGCACGAAGGCGGAGATCTGCTGCGGAGCAAATTGATCGGTCTTATCACCGACCTGAACTTCGATATAGGCGTCGCCGTTCTTACCTTCGACGGTCTTGAACGGCATGTTCTTCGCCTCCTCCTTCACTTCGGAGAATTTGCGACCGATAAAACGTTTTGCAGAAAAAACGGTGTTACGCGGATTGGTGACGGCTTGACGCTTGGCAGCCTGTCCGACCAATCGCTCACCGTTTTTGGTGAAAGCGACGACGGAGGGCGTGGTGCGCGCACCTTCCGCGTTGGGGATAACCACGGGCTCTCCTCCCTCCATGATGGCCATACAGGAATTCGTGGTTCCAAGATCGATACCTAGAATGCGGCTCATCCATCCAACTTAGCAGTGGATGTGCCCCCGATTGCGCACATTCCATAACTGTTTGATTTAAAACTAATAGAAAGTTAGCAGAGCAAACCGGAATCAAAATTTGGCGCGCCGCCGCCCCGACATGAAGCCACCTTGGCACACTGCTGACACACCTTTCGGGCACGTGCCTGACCAATGTCTCAGTTGAATTTGTGGTGAACGGCGCCTATGGTTCCAAACCATGGACATGGAAATAACCCTACCGGACGAAGTACCTGTGATGACGCTACCGCACACGGCGTTCTTTCCCCAGGCGTTGATGCCGCTGCATATCTTCGAGCCACGCTATCGGGAAATGCTTCGGGATGTACTCTCCAGTAATCGGCTCTTCGCGGTTGCTGGATTGAACTTGGAGCGCATGAGCATCGCGGGCCCGGTCGAACCGCCGCATCGGGTGGCGACGGTGGGGATCGTGCGGGCTTGTCAGAAAAACGATAACGGCACCTCCAACTTGCTACTCCAAGGTCTGTGTCGCGTGGAAATCACCCGCATTCTCTCGGACGACCCTTATCGAAGGATTCAGGTGCGCGCCCTGACCAGCCAGGCCGGGGCGACGGAAAGTGAGAACCAGACGCTCCGCCGCGAGCTTTCGCGGCTGCTGAACCTAAAGCAGAAGCTGGTGGCGAAGGGGAGTCAGGACGAAGTACCGGGCGAAGGCGAGATGGCTGCCTTTTTGAAAACCGTGGAAGATCCCGAAGCCTTCGTGGATATCGCGGCCTTCAGTTTGTGTGAGGACCCGGGGTTGAGGCAACGGCTGTTGGAGACCTTGGATGTTCACCGGCGACTTGAGCTCTTTAGCGACCGCCTGCGGCGAGAGATTGAGTTGCTGAAATTGCGGCGAAAGCTGCAGGGCCCCCTTTCGGAAGATCAGATTTCAAACAACTAACGACCGAGCTATTGGAGTTTTACGGAAAATCGACCCACGAACCGCGATTCGCACTGGCTGTTCAGTGACGCAACCATCGATGATGATAGCGCAGATGAAGGGCACCCTAACTGAATCGCTCACGATCCTGGTCGCAGACGACGAGGATGGCATTCGCACATTGTTGACGCACTGGCTCGAGCGTGCAGGGCACCGCATCGACTGCGCCGCAAGCGGGCGGGAAGCGTCGCGCCTGCTCCGACAGAAGTCCTTTGATTTGGTGATCACCGATGTGGTGATGCCGGACGGCGACGGCTATGAACTCATCGCGGAAGTGCGCCGAATCCAGCCCAGAGCGAGAATTGTGGCTATTTCCGGCGGTGGCAAATACCTCGAAGGGGCGGACTGTCTCAAGATCGCCCGCGGTTTGGGAGCGCACTCGGTCGTAATGAAACCCTTTAACTGGGAACAGCTCCAAGCAGGAATGACCGCGGCATCGGTCCCCCTGACGGCCTGATTTTACGGCCCGCTTCGGAGGCGTCTGAAAAGACGCTGGAGCCAACAATCGGAATCGAACCGATGACCCACGCTTTACGAAAGCGTTGCTCTACCATCTGAGCTATGTTGGCAACCTAGTGACACATCGTAACTTAGAAAGGTCCTGCCGATTATCGTTGGGGCGCTTCTACTTTTCACTTCTATTCCTGACCTTTCCCAATGAAGCAAAAAACAAAATGGGTCACAACGAGAGAGCCAAACCTTTTAAAGAACGACGCGAGCGGAAGGTTTTACGG
>CAYVDZ010000559.1:0-4249 GCA_964450575.1 uncultured Opitutus sp. | reverse complement strand
CCCGATAAGAACGCTGCCGGATCGAACTCGATTTTGTCGTCCCGCTCCGGCCCCGCGCCTTCAACGGCGACGCGCAGGCTCACGGGTTGCCATGCTGCCAGGCCATCGAGCACGCCCGGAATCATGCGCGGTATCCCTGCACCCATCAGCACATAATCCACTCCGGCCAGCATCGCTCCGAATAAGGAAGCCACCGTCGGCAGTTGGATTTTCTCCAGGAGATTGATTCCGACCACGCCGTCGTGTCCTTCTTTGGCCAGAAACACCTCGGCGAAGTTCGACACGATCGTGAGCTCGATCAACTCCCGCGATGACTCCAAAGTATACAGTGGAGACGACCGGTAGGCCTGGCCTTCGGGCCGGCCGCCGTCCAGCCAGTAGCGTGCGCTAATCCGCGTCGCGGCATCCTGCAACGGACAGGCCGCGAGCGCCCGGCGCATGCTGCCGTCTTCATCGCCGTCATGCAACCGGCGCACCAGAATCGAATTCAGCGCCGTACCCGAAACGACCCCCAGCTGGCCGCAGCGCGAGACCGCCCGGGCCAGTCTCCAACTTGATACTCCAATGCCCATGCCTCCCTGGATAATTGAAGGGAGATCACGGGACAGAGACGTGCTTCGTTTCATAGTCGTAGATACTGGATTCAAGGTGAAGCGGTCAAGTCATCGCCCGCGGTTATATTCAGTTTTAGACGCCACCGGCCTCGCGATTATAAACTTATTGGACGAAGAAGCGGAAGGACTGTCTTTCCTTGTCTCCGTGACAGGTGTTTACCTGGGTGGAAGAGGTGCTACTTTTAGATCGAATATAAAATAATCTCCACATCACTATCGGTGAACTCGCGTGGTATTTTCCGCCAACCGGTGCTTTGATGCTCTATAGTATAGATGTGCAGTTGTCGGGTCCGTCGCCTCACTCCACGCGAAAGCGGGCGTCTGGTTCAAAGGTGATGACGTGCAGCCGTCGCGGCTGCGCTTGGATCGTGCTTTCCCACCGCAACGGCGGCGATTCCGGCCCGGTGATCAGTTCGATGCGGATCGCACGCTCGCCGACGGAAAGCGGGTGACGCCATTCATTCAGCGCGGGTCCGTCTTTTGAAATTCCCATCGCGCGGTACGACCGTTCTTCAGTCACTCCGTCGATGGTCAGGCGGACCACGACGGGAGCCCGCTGCGGCTTTGACATCGAGCGTCCCCGCATATGGATGGGCTTCGTGGCGTCTTCGGTGGCGTCCACGGTGTTCTCCGTCACATGGTCCCCGAATGCTTTGAACGAAAATACAAACTCCGGGTTGGCTGGCTCTGGGTTTGTGACGCGGAAATGGCTTGGACCGACCGCGGCCACCGCGATTACCAGTGCGAGGAGGACGCCCGCGATCACCATCGTGACCGGATGCCGCCGCGCCGGAAGGAGTGTCGATTTCACCCCTTCGGTGCGGAATGCGTTAGCCTGTCGCGTGAGATCCGCGGTTCGAGCGGGATCGTAATCCACAACTTGCCACGCCGTTGAGCCACCGGCTCGGTCGGGTCTATATACCGGGGTACGGGTGCCGGCGAGCCGCGCGGACACCCATCGATTCCCATCGCGCGCGGCCGCCTCCGTCCGCGCATCGCGTACGATCAGCACACCCCGCGCACCGTGTTTGAGCAGGTGCTCGACAAACATCGGCCGCACCCACGATGCGGTGGGCACAAAGTGAACGTGATAGTCTGGCAGTCGCTCGCGCCAAAGTTCCGCCGCGAAGAGGGCGAGTCCATTATCAATGTCGCCCGCAATGAGTGCGACCCATGACGATCCGCCAGCGGCGACTGCAGCGGCGATTTCGTTCTCGATTCGGTTCTCCTCCCGACGGGTGTCGAACCATGGCAGCACGATGCCTTCGGAATCGCAGGAGCCGGCGCATACGCCGCAGCCGACGCACTTCGACACATCGACGAAGGCCAGCGACGGGAAGCGTTTGCCGTCGGTCCGGGCCACCATCGTGATCGCATCAAAGGGACAATCCTGCTGGCATTGCGTGCAGGCATGGCAGCGCGATTGCTCCACCACCGCCTGGTAAGCCATTGGCGCGCGCCGCCGACCGAGCAGCCATGGGATCGCCGCCGCCAAGGCCATGGTGCCAAACAGAGCCACCCATAAGCCGACATGCTTGAACCGTAGTGCGAGGGCGAGCGGCGTGAGATACCAAGCATCCACCGTGAACGCGCCAGCCTTGACCGCCATTTCCGCGGGTGCATCCAGCGGAGCCGGAATGAGCCAGGCGGTAGTTGCCACGCCGAGCGCGATCGCCGTAGTCATTTTCCAACTCGGGAACAGTTTTACCCGGCTCACGCGCAGAAGATGAAAGGCCAGACCCACCGCGATCGCGAGGGGTAGCAGCATGTGCAGAAAGAAGACGACGAAGAAGAGCAGGCTCGGCACCAGGCGGTCGGTGATATACAATCGGCCAAGCGGCTCGCCGAAGATTGGCAGACCATCAAGCAACCGCATCGAGGTGACCGCGACTTGCTGTGCGGGTTGATCCCAGACGAGCCAGTAGCCGGTCCAGCCGATGAACCAGATTAGTCCAATGAGCGCGACGCCCGAGACCCACGGCAGCCAACGGGAACCACTGAACTTCCGCGCAAAGAACATGCGCCCCGCGTGCACGAGGACGAACAGCATCGCCAGATCAGAGCTATACCGATGAATCGCGCGCACCCAGCCACCCAGCGTACGTCCTTCGATCGCGGCCAGGGAGGAATAGGCAAACTGCAGGCTGGGCGAGTACCAGATCAGTAACGCAATGCCGGATACAATCGCGACCGCGAGCGCCGCGTTGGTGGCCGCTCCGGATTGCGCGAGTGGATTGGCCTCCGGCGGCAACCAGCGCGCGATGAGTCCGTCGCCCCAGGCGAACGCGTGATCAACGCGAGTTAAAAGCCGTTCGGCCCGGGTCCCGGCGGGAGGTGCCACAGCGGTTCGAATCGGCGAGGTCTCCGGCGAGTGGGTGGACGTTGCAGCCCCGGTCTGCCCTTCGCTTTTCATGATTCGTCCGCTTCGCTGGCTAGCGCGATCAGCCCTTCCTTTAGCCACGACCGGTGGCGCGTATCCAGCGTGAAGCGATAAGCGATCTCGCCGCCGGCGTCGATTAACAGGAACAGATTGGCGTGGTCGATGACGCCGGTGCGCGGATCGCGCACCCGGGCGAAGCCGAGCTTCGTGAGCGTTTCATGCATTCCGGCGACTTCGCCGTTGAGGTATTTGAACTCCGGGTACGTAAACCCATAGGCTTCCGTGATCCGGTCCATCAGGTCCGTTGTGTCTTCCTCCGGGTTGAGCGACAGCGCGACGATCGACACGCGTTCCCGCATCGCTGGCGGCAGGGAGGCGATCAGCGCCTTGGTTTCGATCAGAATCTCCGGGCAGCTCGTCGAGCAGCGCGCATAAATTCCCGTGACCAGCACGACGCGTCCGCGCAGGTCGTCGAACGAGAAAGCCTGATTCTTTTGATCGATGAAACGAAAGTCCGTCGTCGCGAGCCGCGTGCGAATGCGTTCCCCGGGAAAGGGCAGGGGATCGTCCGCGTGCGGATCCGGACGTCCGTAAGCGTACAACGCGGTCATGACGAGCATGGCCGCCAGTCCTCCCGCGAGGGCGGACCGGCCGTGCTGCATCCATCCCGCGACGGCGCGTAGCGGCCGGAGTCCGCGGCGCCAGAGATAGGCGGCGATCGTGACCACAAATGCCGGTTCGAGCAACATGACCCACACCGCTGCCCACTCCATCGCGCCGGTGCGGGCGTCGTACCGAAAACACCACTGTTTGAACTCCCGGGAGAATCCGCCCCACGCTCCGGTGCTCTCCGGCGCAAAGACCACCGCGAGCAGAAACACTTCATACACGAACGCGGCCGCGAGCAGAAACAGCGGAAAGCCGGTGCCCGTGAAAAACCCGCGCACGCCCGTGAGCGCGGTGTTGTCCGGGTGAATGGTGGAGGTGGACATGGAAAGGGTTGTGGTGGAGTAGCGCTTTATATATAGCGTGGGTGCCGCGTCACTTCACTGGCCACACGTCCGCGAGCGCCTTCCAGTTCGCGAAGTAGTAGACGGCAAAGCAGGCGAGGAAAACGGCGGTGAGCGCCATCGTGCCTTTCATGGCCCAATGATCTTCGGCGAGTGAACCGGCTTTGGTGCCGACCATGGCCGACTGGGGAACACCCCAGGCCATGGCCGGCACCAAAGCCGGTTCACTCGCCGAAGATCATTGG
>CAYVDZ010000558.1:0-4250 GCA_964450575.1 uncultured Opitutus sp. | reverse complement strand
GCCGTGGGACGGCCGTGGCGAGGGGCAGCGGCTGCGGCAGCAGGGGTGCTCGCGGCCGGTTACGCGTTTGTCGAATGTCGCCCGCTGACCGGTCGCACCCACCAGCTCCGCGTCCATCTCGCGGCCGCGGGCTCGCCAATCTTGAACGATCCCTTTTACGGGAACCCGGATATTACGCTGCGGCTCTCCAGCTTGAAGCGCGGTTACAAGGGGAGAGACGATGAGAAGCCGTTGCTCGATCGGCTCGCCCTCCATGCCAGCGAACTGACCTTGAAGCACCCGACCACCCGTGAGCCGTTCACGATCACCGCGCCGCTTCCTCATGAATTCGAGGTTGCCCTCAAGTACCTCCGGAAATTCGCCGCAGTCTGAGTTCGACCAACTAACTGGGCGCGTCGAGCGGCCCGGAGTAAGCGGATCGAGGTGATACCGACATTCCTGTCTGTCTGATCTCTCTGCGGGGTCGGTTTCTCGATCTCGGAACAGACAGGAATGTCTGTTTCACTCCGAGCCCTGGAGCGCAGGAAGGAAAAGTCGATCCCGCGCTGCCCAACGCCGGACGGTCCGGCTGTCCCCGTGGCGTTCCTCCTTTCCCCTTTCCTTTGCGCGGGGCGCCCGCGTAATCTCTGTTCACCCTTCCCCATGAATCATTCTCAACTCACCCGTCGCGAAGCCCTGAAAACCACCGTTCTGAGCGCGCTCTCGCTTCCCCTGCTTGGTTCGCTGGCTTTCGGCGCTGACGCCAAAAAGACGAACGCCAAAAAGGGCGGTGCCGCTCCCGCGCCGACGCTTTATCCACCGACCTCACCGGATGGTCGCGAGAACGGTCTGCGGCTAGGGATCGCTTCCTATTCGCTGCGCGAGCTGCCGCTCGATAACGCGATCGCGGTCGTGAAGACCCTGCGCATTCCCAACATCGCGCTCTTCCGGCTGCACTGTAACTGGGAAGGCGCAACGGTTGACGAGTGCCGCGCCGTGGGAGAGAAACTCCGCGCGGCCGGGTTGACTCTGACGGGCTCGGGCGTGGTAAATCTGACGACCGACGAGGCGAAGGCACGGCAAGCGTTTGAAAACGTGAAGGCGGCCGGAATGCAGACGATGGTGTGCAAGCCCACCATCGAGGCGCTCCCGCTGGCCGAGAAGCTTGCCAAAGAATTCGACCAGAAACTTGCGATCCACAATCACGGCCCTGAGGACAAGCTGTACCCCACGCCGGCGGTGATTTGGGACCACATCAAGTCGCTCGATTCCCGCATCGGTATTTGTATCGACATCGGGCATACGGTTCGCGGGGGTGAAGACGCGGTCAGTGCGATCAAAAAGTATGCGTCGCGCGTGTACGACATCCACATGAAGGACAGCGTCGCCCTGGTCGGAGCGATGCGCGATGTGCCAGTCGAAGTCGGCGCCGGCCGGCTCGATGTGAAGGGTGCGCTGCGCGCCCTGCTTGAAATTAAATATAATGGAGTCGTGTCGTTTGAATACGAAAAGCAGGGCGTGAACCCGGCCATCGGCCTCGCGGAATCCGTCGGCTTTGTCCGCGGCGCGCTTTCCGCCTTCGCCCGCTCGTAAGTTCGCACGGCCCGCTCCAGTTCGCTGGGGTTAGAAGCTTCGCGATCAGCGCGCCGATCACCTCGGCGCGTTTTTCGTTTGTAAGGATTTTGTCCGCGGCGTTTTTCTTCGACGCTGACGGGCGCCACGCTTGACGGCATGGCGTGGCGCACGGTGAATCGGGCGTCGTAACTATTCAGGTTGGGCGAACGACGAGCATTCGCCACAGATTGCACAGATGGACACAGATGAATATATCCATAAGGAAGTGAGCGAGGACATTGTCGGGGCCGCGATGACCGTGCTCAACAAGCTCCGGCCCGGATTGAAAGAGAAAGCATATGAAAATGCATTAGTTATAGAGCTGCGGAAACGTGGGCGCCACATCGAGCAGCAACGGGTATTTGATGTCCTTTACGACGGAATCATTGTCGACACGCTTGTTCCCGATCTCATTGTCGATGGGAAGGTGATTGTGGATCCGAAGTGCGTTACCGATTTCACCGAAACTCATTATGCTCAAATGATTGGTTATCTCGCCATTACCGGCCTCCGCCTCGCAATGCTGTTGAATTTCAACGAGGCCAAGCTCCGCTGGAAGCGCGTTATCCGCTGATGCATCTGTGCCCATCTGTGCAATCTGTGGCTCCTCATCCTGATCTCCTGAGTCTGGGAGATGCTGAAGGGTTACTGGGCGCTTTACGGCTGATTTTTTATACGCATGACCGATTCTCCCTCTGCTCCTTCGCCGCTCGGCTTTGGTATTGTTGGCGTCGGCATGATCGCGGACTTTCATGCGCAAGCGATCGCGCATACGATGGGAGGCCGGCTCGTGGGCGTGGCCTCGCGAAATCCGCAGAATGCCGAGGCGTTTGCCCATAAGCACGGGGTGCCGTTTGCCACCACGAGCGTCGACGAATTGGTGGCGCGCCCGGATATCGATGTGGTTTGTATTACGACACCCAGTGGCGCTCATCTTGAACCCGCGCTGGCGGTCGTCCGGGCGGGCAAACACCTGGTGGTGGAGAAGCCGATTGAGATCACGACGGAGCGAGCGGACGAGTTGCTCCGCGCCGCCGATGCCGCCGGAGTGAAGGTCACCCCGATTTTTCAAGCCCGGTTTGGTGAAGGCGCCCAAATCATCAAGTCCGCCATCGAGGCGGGGCGCTTCGGTCGGATGGTGTTGGCGAGCGCCTATGTGAAGTGGCATCGCAGTGCCGAGTATTATACCGGCTGGAAAGGGACGTTGCAGCTCGACGGCGGTGGTGCGCTGATCAATCAGGCGATTCATGCGATCGATCTGTTGCAGTGGTTCGCCGGGCTGCCCACGGAAGTCTTTTGTTGGACGACCCGGCGCGTCTACGGGCATATTGAGGCCGAGGATACCGCAGCGGCGACCCTGCGTTTCCCGTGCGGTGCCATGGGCAGTATCGAAGCGACCACGGCCGTGAAGCCGGGTTGGGCGCGCCGGATCGAATTATGCGGTGAGCATGGCTCGGTGATGCTCGATGGGGATTTTATTTCGCACTGGGACTTCGATCACGAGGTGGAGGGCGACTCACAGATCCGGGCCGCGAAAGATACCGGAGCCCTCGGTTCCGGCGCCAGCGCGCCGAACGCGATTAGTTTCGAAGGCCATCGCCGCCAGATCCAGGACCTCATCGACGCCGTCCGCGAGAATCGCCCGGTGGCGATCGATGGACACGAAGCACGCAAGGCAGTCGCGCTGATTCGCGGACTCTACGCGTCCGCAGAACGAGGCGCGCCCGTGCGGCTCACGTGAGAGCCGTCGATGCCGACGCCTCGGGCGGGCGAGGTGAAGGGACTGTAATTTATAATGCCCTGGTAATCTGTACTCATCTGTGAAATCTGTGGCTTCAACTGCATTTTTTGCGATACCGAGGGCTCCAGCATTTTTGGCTCATGGAGTTTGAGTTGCTGATTTTTTCCTATGTCTGCCCTTCCGATCTCTCTGCCCTAGTGGCGCACGCTGACGCGTGAACACTGGTTTGTCTTCAGCATCGCCTCGCTGGCGTGGCTCTTCGACTGTATGGACCAGCAGTTCTTCAACCTGGCGCGTGATGCCGCGATGGAGCAGCTCTTGGGCGACAAGGCCAAGGCGCGGGAATTCGCACCGTATACGACCTCGGTCTTTCTGCTCGGCTGGGCGGCCGGGGGATTATTTTTCGGGTCGTTGGGGGACCGCTTTGGTCGCGCCCGCATTCTGACGCTTTCCGTGCTGATCTACTCGGTGTGCACGGGCTTGAGCGCCCTTTCCACCGGTTTTGTGGATTTCTGTGTCTACCGCTTTCTGACCGGGTTGGGCGTGGGGGGCGTCTTCGGCCTGGCGGTGGCACTGGTGGCGGACACGGTGCCGGATCGCGCGCGGGCGCCGGCATTGAGTTTGCTGCAGTCGCTGTCGAGCGTGGGCAACATCAGTGCGGGCCTGATCGGCATGGGCATCGGAATGCTGGCCGCACGGGAGTTGCTGCCGGCGGGGCTTAAATCCTGGCAAATGATGTTCATCGTGGGCGCCGCTCCGGCGTTCCTGTGTGTGTTCATTCTCGGCCGGCTGAATGAGCCGCAGCGGTGGATGGATGCGAAGGCCGCGGGTGCGAAAACGGGCGTGAAATTCGGTTCTTATGCGACGTTGCTCACGCACCCGCGCTGGCGCCGGCATGCGTGGTTGGGGTTGCTGT
>CAYVDZ010000557.1:0-4251 GCA_964450575.1 uncultured Opitutus sp. | reverse complement strand
ATCTTTCGGCAGCACGTCGTTCACCACCCTGTCCTCGATGGCGATCGTCCCGTGGGTGATGGTTTCGAGGCCGGCGATCATCCGCAGCGTGGTCGACTTGCCGCAGCCGGAGGGGCCGACGAGCACCATGAATTCGCGATCGGCAATCGTCAGACTGATGCCTTTGACGGCGGTCACCCCTGGACCCGATTTCTCGGGATACGTTTTGGTGAGGTTTTCGATGGTGACTTTGGCCATAAAGAGAGGCGGAGCAGGGAGGGGCTTTGCCTCAGAGTTAAGCGGTTGCGGGAAACAGGAGCCGCATCGAAGGGAAGCCGCGCGTGCGCGTCAACGCGGGGAAAATCGGGATCGCCTTGGTCGCCGCCGAAAGAGCGGCCGTGGTCCGCTTCAGTTGCCTTCAGGTCGGGGTGACACGCAGGTGCGGGCGAATGCATCCAAACTTATGATACACGTGGGAATCACGAGCCTATGGCCGGCTTTTTCCGGACAACCCTTCCACGACGTTCTTGCTCTTTTTGCGCGCTAAACTCCCCATCCCATCCCTCAGTCCTTGGGCAGCGGAATTGGCGTCAACGTGAACGATCCCACGCTGCCCAGTTTCTCGCTAAAGGTTGGTTTCTGGGTGCCGGTTTGCTGACGCTTGTAGAGGCCCCATTGAAAGGTGATCGATTGGGCAAACAGTTCGGGGCTTAAGCTGTGCCGCTTAAGAAACGCGGTCTTCGCATGTCCGCTGCTATGGTAACTGACTGCGGCCGTGCACCAGACCACGGCGCGGGGTTTTTTCTTTCCGGGCGATTTGGCTTTGGAGCCGACGAGTTTCTTTAATGGTTCCTCCATCGCCCAGCGGTGATCCGAATTGTTCTGTTTGCTGCCAGGCACGAGATTACTCCTCACCCCTTTGCCCCCCAATTCGCGGTTGATGACGTGCAGCTGAACGTAGTTTTCCTTTCCGGTCAGTCCGTCGGCCACGATCTGTTTCCATCCATCCGGAGTGCCGTTAGGTTCCGTCCCTTCATTGCGGTTGGCGGAGAGCGTGGCGGTGATCGATTTGGCCGCGGCATTATCGTGCATCGGACTGATTGTGGTTTTTGGCAGCGAATCGATATCATCGTCGCTGGCAAAAAGGACGCGTCCGAGGCCGGCGGCCAGGGTGCGCATCGCGGCATTGAGCTGGCTGGTAAGCTGACGCGTCGTGGGTGTGTCGTTGGGTAGTTTGTTTCCCGGCTGGCGACCGAGTGCCTTTAACCCGGCGAGAGCAGTTCGAGCCTGAGCGGCAACGGGCGCAAGGTTCGCCTCTTCTTGCGGGTCGGCTTCGCGGAGCAATGTCATCGCCCGGTCGATCTCCATGGGGTCGCTCGCAACCATGAGTTTCTCATTGGTTCGCTCGACGTAGATCGCATGTTCGTTGCCATCCGTACTGGGGATTCGCTCGCGCAACCCGAGCCAGCCGAGGACCGTGTCGACGGCCTGCTGACCCTTTGCCTTTGCCCAGTCGATCGCCGCAAAGGTCTTGTCGATCAGCTTGTCAATCGCGTCTTCCACCTTCTTCCGGACCTTCTGAACTGCCTCGCGAATGGCCTTCGGGAGGCTGCCGATGCCGAGGGTCTTCGCCAGAAAGGCGAGCACGGCGGGGATCAACCGCGCGGCCGCTGTTTCCACCATGTCGGCGCCTTTCGTCAGAACGCCTTTTGCGATGTCGCTGATCCCGACGTACACGCTATTCACGACTTCGAGCAATCGCACCATGTAGTCCTTCAACACCATCATCGCATCGTAGATGGCCTTCAGGGCGTCGAAGATCAGGCTCCAGCCGCCGCTCATGAACGTCTTGGTGATCCAGATCGTCGCCATCTGGACTATTTTTCCGATCAGGAAATCGATCACGGTGTTGAGTAGCGTGGTCCAGAGGTTGCCAAGATCCTCCTTTATATGCGCCCAGAGCGCGGCGGGTCCTTCCGTGAACAGGACGTAGATCCACTCGAAGACTTTTTCGCCCGCAGCCACCATTTTGCGGACCCGATTGGCCACCTCCACGCCTTTCTTTTTTTCCACGCGCTGGAAGATTTTCTCTTTTGTCAGTTCAAGCACCTGCAGCACGAGATCGACCACATTGCGCAGCGTGATGGCGAACGGGTCGGGTAAATTCACGCCCGCTCCCCGCACGCCGCTCAGCAGCCAGTCGACGGCGCCGTTGAGCAGATGCTTGCCGATTCGGCCAAGGAATTGGAGATAACCCATGCCGATCGACGCGAGCATGTTCACGAGGAAACCCAGTGGATTCCGGAGCACGTCCTTGAAGGCCTTGGCGACGTTGCGAATGAGATTCGTGATGAGCTGCGGTGGCAGCCCGAGCAGTTCGAGGATCGTCCGGAAATAGGTCCAGGCGGCGCCGAAGAGATCGCCATCGCGGAAAATTTTCACGATCACCGCTTGGAAGGCCGACTGGATCTTCGCCCAGATATCCGGCAGCTCGAAGAGTTGGCTGAAGATCGGAATCTGTTTCAGGATTCGCGTGACGATGAAATCCTGAATGGGATCACGGATGCATTTCGGGACGAGCAGCAGCGGACCGAGCACCAGATTCGGCAACAGCCCCATCAAATCTCCCAGCACGCCAACCAGCTTCCGCAGCAGGGCGATAACCGGGGCAATCCATCCTTCCAAGGTTACGAGCGCACGGTCCGCGTAGCCGAGGACCGCCACGGCTTTTTCGGAAGCCCATTGACCCAGGTTTCCCGCTTCTTCCCTGACCCACGTGAGCGCTGCCTGGAACGGCGCGAGCAACGGAGTACTGGCGATGGCGCTAGTGAACCCGGTGACTTTCCCGACCAGTCCGCCGATGGCGGTGGTAACCCAATTGGACGCCGTGGAAACGTGCGTCCGAAGCGTGCCGATGGCTTGCGTGAGTCCGGGGAGGACGATGTCGCGCAGCAGATCCTGATTCTTCGCCACGTCGTCGGGCTGATCCATGTTGTCGGCCATCGCGGTGGCCTGATCGAACCACGCGAAAATCTTTTCCCGGAGCAGAACGATCGGGTTGAGCGGAAGGAACTCCTTGATGCTGGCGGCGGCGGCCTGCACCGGTTCGATCACCGGGTTGAGCTCCTGCTTGATCTCGTCCCAGATCTCGCCGGCCTTCCCCTTGATCCAGCCGATGAGGCCGGCGCTGCCGTCTTCATCTCCGCCTTGGTTAAAGCCGAGTAGGTTTTTGATTTCCGTCCAGGCGCCGGAGTAGAAGCTCCGAACCGGTTCCGTGAGGTCCCAGAGGCGCTGGCCGACGCCTGTGATCCAGTCCCAGGTGTCGGACGCAAACTCACCGAGGAAATCAACCACCGGGGCGCCGAACGTTTTCCAGACATTGGTCAGCCAGTCGCCGACCGGCTGGAGGAAGGTCGTGATCTGGTCCCAAACGTCCCCGGCCATCTGTCCGAGCATGGCGCCGAGCGACTTGACCGCCTCGAACAGCGGCTGGCAATCGCCACTGGCGAGCGCCGAGAGGATGGGCGTTGCCTTCGCGATCAACGCCTCAAAAAGCGTGGCGACGGCGGCGGTGCTCCCGCCCTGATTCTTCAAGGTGGCAAAGACAAAATCGATCGCGCCACTGATCTTCTCCTTCAGCATCCCCCAGAATCCCTTGTCCCGGATTTGATGGAGGAGGGTGGTGATTTCCCTCGGAGCAAAGGTGTCGACGGCGTACCAAAACCCTTGTTCAACGGCGCCCGTGACCGCGCCGACCGCATCGCTGAGAAACGCCGGAACGAGCGAGTCGTCATTCGACTCACGTTGGATCATGCCGCGCGGCGCGGCGGAGAGGAGAGTGGAACTTCCTGAATGCGGGGGGCCGCGGGATTCAGCGCCGTGCAGCGTCGCCGACTGCTGGATCGCATGAGCCGTCTCGTGCGCGATGAGCGCGAGGTCGGAGGGGGTCTCGCCGCGATTGAGATAAATGTGACTGCCGACAGTGAAGGCGCGGGCGTTAACCTGGGCGGCGGCTTGTTGTGCCGTAGGTCCGGTATGGATACGCACCGCCTCCAGGTCCGTGCCAAGCATCGATTCAAGCCGGCGGCGGAGGGCGGACGGCAATGGCTGACTAACGGAATTGATTTCCGGGAGCGGCGAGCTGGCGGTGAGTGGAAGGAGTGGGCCCGAACGGGGAGGACCCGTCGACAAGGAAGCGGAGCGAGCGAGAGGCGTGGCCCGAATCACGGGCCGACCGCGAGCAGGCGCGGCGGCGGGACCGCGGGCGGGAGG
>CAYVDZ010000556.1:0-4264 GCA_964450575.1 uncultured Opitutus sp. | reverse complement strand
ACCCAGTCGTAAAACCGATCACCAGCGAAGCGAAACTAGCCTGCTGGGCCACTGCTTGTAGTTGATCGATGTTCACTTTCAGCCCTTTGCGATCCGGTCTTCAATCGCAGACCGCAATTCAGGCGCCGTCGGCGCGGACTCAAACACGAGGCGTCCATCAATTGCCACCGCTGGAGTGCTCACCACACCGACATCCACGGCGCGGTTCGGATTCTTGCCGATGTCGATTTCAATCCATTCAACCCGAGGCGACAGCGTCGCGGCATCGCGCAGGACCTTCCGAGCTTTGGCACAGTGGCTGCATCCTCCTGCATAAAAGAACTCGACAGACACGGTTTTCTCGAGTGTCAAAGCGCCGCCTTTTTCACAGATGACGGAAATCCCCGCTTGGCAGTCGCCGCCGTAAGGTCTTCGACGCTCGCCTTTGCCGGATCGAACTGAACGACGACCTCCTTCTTTTCCACGTCGACGCTTACCTTCCAAACACCGGGTACATTGCGCAGCGCCTTCGTAATCACGGCGGCACACGCCTCGCAGTAGATCTTGTTGGCGTAAAGGGTCGCGGACTTCAATTCCTGCGCCGCCGCGTGGTGCACTAGGGTTCCCAACAGCGCGATAAGAAACGCGCGTCTCATTCGCGGCCTGCCACCGTAAAGCCTGCCTTGCCGATCGCCGCAGCAACCCGCGCAGGATCGGTATCCTTGGGATCGTAAAAAACCGACGCGCTTCTTTTCGGAAACGAAACACTCGCAGATTTTACGCCGGGCTCGCGGGAGAGAAGCGCCTGGATCGTACTGGCACAGCCCTCGCATTGCATGCCGTCGATCTTCAATTCAACAGATTTCATCGTGGGAACTCCTTTTTGGCGCCGTTTTGGGGCTGCCGCGCGATTGTCGATGACGCCCGAATCCTTCGAGTCGAGCGCTTCCAGAATAGTGCAGGTGAAAAGCGCGCCTTTGCCGGGACAGGCGGCGACGAGCGTTTCCAGACTGTCGCGGATGCGCTCCATGTCTGCCAGCCGCCTTTTCACATCTGCCAGCTTTGCCGCCGCCCTGGACCGCACTGCCGCGCAACTCGTGCCCGCTGTGACGCGCAGGTCCATTAGCGCGGCAATCTCTTCGAGGGTGAAACCGAGTCCTTGTGCATTTCGAATGAACCGGATCCGCGCCACCGCTTCTTCCGGATACGAGCGATAGCCCGTGCGCGGCCGCGGCGGCCGCCGCACGAGGCCGCGGCGCTCGTAAAATCGCACAGTCTCCACCCCGACGCCCGCGCGTTCGGCCAGGACTCTCCGATCGTAAGAGAACCCATCGTCCCCTCTCATAAGCGCTGGCAACACCGTAGGATACCCCCCGTACCGTGGTACGGCGTCAAGCAGCGATCGCTGCCGCTTTGGGCACATGACCGACACTCAATATCGCGTCGAAGAAAAGTCGCGGCCTTCCGCGCAGCGAATTAAAGAAGATCGCCGTGACGCTGACGGCCATGGCCGTCATGGCCCATATCGGATGCACCATACCGGTAGCCGCCAGCGGTACCCCGATGCCGTTGAACATGATCGCGAGCACGACGTTCTGGACCATCTTGCGATAACTCCAGAGGCTGATCTCGCGGGCTTCAATGATGGCTTGGAGCCGGTTGTTGAGGATGATGATGTCCGCGGAGTCGATGGCAATGTCGGTGCCTCCGCCCATCGCGATGCCTATGTTGGCCTGCATAAGCGCGGGGGCGTCGTTGATTCCATCGCCCACCATCGCCACGTTTCCCGTCTGCTGCAACTCCCGAATCAACCGGGCCTTGTCCTGAGGAAGCAGACCCGCGTGGACTTCGTCGACACCCAACTGCGTTCCGACACGGCGAACGGCGCCTGCGTTGTCCCCGCTTAGGATCAAAGTACGCAGGCCGATACTTTTCAGGAGGGCAACGACCTCGCGCGCCTCCGGCCGCACGGGATCGCCGAACGCCAGAGCGCCCAATGCATGATTGTTTTTCGCAATGGCGACCACTGTACGACCGGCATCCTCGAACTCCTTGACGCGCTCCACGAGCCCGCCAAGCGGCACTCCCGATTCGATGAGGAATCGAGGGCTGCCTACGAGGAGGTCCTCACCGTTCGATCGCGCGCGGACGCCTTTTCCGGGTACCGCTTCGAAATCGGTGAATTCGGCCGGTGAGATGTCTTTTTCCATTGCTGCCGCCATCACGGCTGACGCAAGCGGATGTTCAGAGGCCGACTCGGCCGCAGCCGCGATGGCGATGAGATCTGCTTCCGATCCGCCGGTGGTGGCTATATCGCGCAACCGGGGCCGGCCTTCGGTAAGTGTGCCGGTCTTGTCAAAAACGATGTGAGTCGCCAGGCGATACCCTTGGAAGGCTTCTCCTGTGCGCATGAGTATTCCGCGTTCGGCGGCTTCTCCCGCGCCCCGGACGATGGAAAGCGGCGCAGATACTCCCAGCGCACAGGGATAGCCCATGACCAGCACTGTGAGGCCCGCGAAAACCGCCCGTTCATAGTCCGGCGGAACGCCAAACAACATTGGGCCGACGATCCAGCCTATGACTGCAAGCGCGGAGAGCGTCAGGACAGCAGGCGCATAGACCTTCAGCACCCTGTCGACGAGATGAAGCATTCCGGGCTTGAGTGCCCGCGCATCTTCGACTTCGCGAGCAATTCGATGCAGAAAGCTTTCCGAACCCGTGGCGGATACGAGGATAAGCAGCGTGCCCAGGCCATTCATGGATCCGCCGATCACCACGTCGCCTGCCGCGCGTTCGATCGGAACCGGCTCCCCGGTCACGAGTGATTGGTCCACCGCGGATTGTCCTTCCGTGACGATACCGTCTACAGGGATGCGTTCGCCAGGGCGAATACGCACCGCATCTCCCACGCTTACTTCTTCTATCCGAACCTGCGATTCGGCGCCGTTGCGCACGACCCGCGCCGTATCCGGCTGCAATTCGAGCAGCCGCCGCACGGCTTGCGAGCTTCGGGTCTTAACTATGAGCGAGAGCCACTCGGAGAAGATGTGGTAGTTGCAGACCATCACCGCTACGCAGAAGAACGGGGCGGTCGGGAAATCCGGACCTCCGGCTGCGAGGCCATAGATACCGCCGCCAAGACCCGCGAATGCCGCAGCCTCGAGCAGCACATGCTGATTGATGATGCCGCGGCGCAAAGCGTGCCAGGCCATTATGAGAATGGGTCGGGCGAGGAAAAACACGACGGCTACCGCCAATCCGCCAGCGAGCCAGCCGTCGATTCCATCCAGTTGTCCCGATTGTTTCAGCCAAAAGAGAGCGCATGCGTAAACAAACGCTCCAGACGTCCCCGCTACCGCCCTCAAAAGCCCGCCAGCCCTAAGTACAAGGAATACGAAGCTCAGAAGGCTCAGCGCGACGAATCCCTCCAGCACTGCGTACCAAACGTCCCCCGGCCTCGCGATTAACGTAAGTGAACCAAGACTGAAAATTGTCGCAATGAGGAACCGTCGCCCCTCCTGCACCAGCAGGCGTTCATCTTCCTCGAAAGGCCGCAGCTTCCGCGGGTCCGAGATCGAGTAGCCCATTTGTCCGAGCGTGGTCAAGAGCTCGTCAGGGCGCACCCGCTCCGGGTCGTACTCCACAAGGGCCTGTTCATGCGTGAGACTGACCGACACTTTTTCCACGCCGGGATGGCGGCTCAGCGCTTTTTCAATCGTCCCGGTGCAAAGCGAGCAATGCATGCCCGCGATTCGCGCCCTTATGCGCACGCGGTCAGGGCGGCTTGCCGGCTCGCGGGTCCAAAGCGCCGCACTTTCTGCAAGGCTGTTCATCGTCACCTCCGATCATTTGCAGATAGCGTAACCGCCGTACCAACGTACGGTGTCAACTGTTGTTTACCAGCCCTGGGTTCCGGCGCTGCGCAACCGCAGCGCATTCGTAATGACAGACGCTGAACTCAGGCTCATCGCCACATCGGTGCCGGTGCCATCGCAATCCCGAGGTCGGCCCTTGCCGGCGCGGGCGCATCGTTGAGGCCGTCACCGGCCATCGCGACGACGCGGCCTTCGCGCTGCAGCTTGTCCGCCAGCTCTCGTCTAAGCCGGCAAGCGCCCGCCGATCCGCGCGGAGCGGAACCGGCGCTGATTGGCAGCATATTGGCTTGCAGCCCAATAGGGGCAAGGGCCAGGGGGCAAAAATGGCAGTATTTATGTCCGAAAAAGCTCACGTAGCCTGGGTAGCGCCGCGAGCCCCGCCCGCTCGCCCGCGCGGATGAGCGATTTCT
>CAYVDZ010000555.1:4023-4279 GCA_964450575.1 uncultured Opitutus sp. | reverse complement strand
CGACCCGGCAGTTGATGACCGGTTTGGAAAAACGTAATCGCCGGGTCGTGATTGATGTGCGGCGTGTGCATGGAACGTACGAAGCAGAGGTCGTCCGCCATCTTTGCCGTCCAGGGAAGGAGCTCACTCACCCACGCGCCCGCCTGGCCATGTTGGGCAAACTTGAAATGCGATCCCGCCATCGGCAGCTGCGCCTGGTTGGCCGACATCCCCGTGAGCCGCTGGCCCATGCGCACGCTCTCGGGCAGGTCTTCGC
>CAYVDZ010000555.1:2709-4013 GCA_964450575.1 uncultured Opitutus sp. | reverse complement strand
ATGCGGTTGCGCCAGAATCCCGGCAAAGGGATTCGCCGCGGTGGCCGTGACGGCCCCGCGCGCTTGCGGGAGCAGCTGCGAGAGCGCGATCCCGCCCAAACCGAGCGCGAATTTCCCAAAGAAATCGCGACGCGTCATGCCAACGTTGAGGTGATCGCAAAACATGGTTCAGCCGTGAAACAGACATTCCTGTCTGTCAGTTTGAAAACGTCGATGCCGGAACACCGTGAGGCCTAAGCCGGTACAGGCAGGAATGCCTGTATCACATAATGCAGCGTTCATGATCATCAGCGGCGCATCACGGCCTCGTCATGGGTGAAACAGACATTCCTGTCTGTCAGGTCGAAAGGTTGGCGCCATAACATCAAGCCCAAACCGGTACAGGCAGGAATGCCTGTTTCACGTGATGCAGCGTTCATGATCATCAGCGGCGCATCACCGCTTCGTCGTGGTTGAACAACAAACTCGCAAGCATGGTCGCGGCCGCCAGCCGCTCCCGCGGCAAGGTGAGATCCGCGCCGCCCTCGCCCGTATTTAAAAACGCCGCGACGCTGTCCGGCTCGGCCCCAAAGATCGCCTCCTGTTCCTGCAGCGCGGCCACCAAGGTCGCCACCTCACGCTCCGATGGACTGCGACTCGTCACCAACCGAAACACAAACCGCACTTGATCGGCCGCGCTCGCTCCGCCTTCGCGCAACATCCGCGCGCCGACAAACCGCGCTGCCTCGATCAGCTGCGGGTCATTCAACAACGCGAGTGCCTGCAAGGGCGTACTCGTCGCCTGCCGTTTCACCGTGCAGTTGTTGCGATCGGCCGCATCGAACGTGATCAACACCGGATGCGGTACGGTGCGCTTCCAAAAGGTGTACACACTTCGCCGATACAAATCGTCCCCGCGGGACTGGTCGTAGCTCGGCTTTCCCATGGCGATCTCCTCCCAAAGCCCCGGGGGCTGATACGGTTTCACACTCGGTCCGCCAATCCGCTCGGCCAGCAACCCGCCGACCGCGAGCGCCTGATCGCGCATCATCTCCGCCGTCAGACGGCGCGCCGGGGCCCGGCCCAGCAGCAGGTTTTGAGGATCACCCGCCCGCAGTTCCGCCGATGCGACCGACGACTGCCGATAGGTCGCGGACAGCACAATCTGGCGCAGCATGGCCTGAATGTCCCATTGGTTCGCCACCAACTCGGTCGCCAGCCAGTCCAGGAGCTCCGGATGGGTCGGCACGCTGCCCGTCACGCCGAAGTTATCCGCGCTCCCAACCAAGCCGTTCTCAAAAAACATCTGCCACAGCCGGTTCACT
>CAYVDZ010000555.1:1003-2699 GCA_964450575.1 uncultured Opitutus sp. | reverse complement strand
CGTCGCCCACTGCGCCAACCCGAGGCGATTCCGCGGTGCGTTCTTCGCCATCGCGGGCAATATCGCCGGGGTGTTCGCCTCCACCTGAGCTCCGCGGCGATCATAATCGCCGCGCTCGAGCACATAGGCGGGACGCGGATGCGGCAGTTCGTCCATCACCATCACCTCAGGCACCGCATCCCACATCCGCGCATAGTCCCGCCGCCACGCTGCGAGTTGCTCAACTTCCGCCCGGACATTGCGTGCGACGCTGCGGGTATAATGCGCCTTCAACGCGGCTCGTTGCGCCGCGGTGAGGCGGGCGGCCGGAGTCTGCCACGCATCCAGATAGTCACTACGACCGCCCAGATGGGCGGCCTCGAGTGGAGACAATTCGCGCGCAAAAATCCGCAGTTCGTCCACCCGCCCGCCTTTGAAGCCGGTATCCCGCATCCGATGTCCGATGAGGAGCGGAGGCTGTTTTTCGCGGTCGTAAGTGATGTCGCCCGCCAGGCTGTCGCGCACCACCTCAACCGCCGCGGCGACGCCATTGATGAAAACGCGCGTTCCCGCCGCCTGACTCGAACCGTCGTACGTGAGCGTGACCTGCGTCCACGTGTCCAAGGGCACGGTCTGGAGCGAGACAACTTTCAGCGAGCTTCCGGGCCAGTGGCGATGCAGGCCGAACGCGACGCGCCCGTTTTCGAGCACGAGTTCGTAGCCGCGGCTGCCCGCATCCGAATACGCCATACTGCGATGAAACACCGTGGTACGTTCCACGTGCGGTTCGGTCACTCGCAACCAGATGCTAAACGAAAATGCATCGCCACGTGACAGCACGGGCACATCGGCGACGGAGAACCCGTCGTCGCCACTCAGCAGGGCGGCCCCGCCGAGAACGCCTTCGCCAATGGTCGCCTGATCGACGACCCGGGCCGCCATCGCCGGGTCGGCGGCATTGGGAGTCGTGTCTCCCCCCATCGCACCAAAATCCAGCGCGAGCACGGCATCCTCCACCCCGGGAAACGCGCCGCTCCGCCGGGCCAGCCACGCCTCGAATTCCTGCGCGGCGGCCGCTCGGGCCGCGGTCGCTTTCTGCCCCTGCTCGGATATCTTGCGGGCAAACGCGGCGAGCTCGGACTCCGCCGCACGATCGGGGAGCTTCAGCACCGGCGGCGGCATGAGGTCGGAAAAACCCTTGAAGGAAATCGCGCCCGCTTCGTCGATGTTTTGGAAAAAGGCCGCGAGCGAATAGAAGTCGCGCTGCGTGAGTGGGTCGAATTTGTGGTCGTGACAGCGCGTGCAATCCATCGTCAGCCCCAGCACGGCGGTACCAAACGTTGCGACGCGATCGTTCACGTATGAAATGCGATACTCTTCGTCCACGATCCCGCCTTCTTCGTTTTGCGCATGCAGACGGTTGAACGCGGTGGCGAGGCGTTGCTCCCGGGTCGCACCCGGCAGGAGATCGCCCGCGAGTTGCTCCGTGAGAAACTGATTGTAGGGAAGATTGCGATTGAACGCGCTGATCACCCAATCGCGATAGGGCCACATCGCCCGCGGACGGTCCATTTGATAACCGTGCGTGTCGGCATAGCGCGCGACATCGAGCCAGTCCGCCGCCATGCGTTCGCCATAACGCGGCGAAGCAAGCAACCGGTCGACCACAACCTCAAAGGCCCGCGGCGAACGATCAGCCAGAAACGCATCCCGTTCC
>CAYVDZ010000555.1:619-993 GCA_964450575.1 uncultured Opitutus sp. | reverse complement strand
GTCGAAGGTCACGCGACGCAACCAGCGCTCCCGATCCGCCTCGGGGGCGGGCGCCAGCCCCTCGGTTTCCAGTCGTGCGAGCACGAAGCGGTCGATGGCGTGGCGCGGCCACTCACGGTTTTTCACGTCTGGCAAGGCCGGTCGAACCGGTGCGGTGAACGCCCAATGCTCGGCAAACGGCGCCCCTTCGGCGATCCAGCGGCGCAGCGTTTCTTTCTGCGCATCGGACAGCGTTCGATGCGACTCCAACGGCGGCATGCGCTCGTCGTCATGCGGCGAGAGTATCCGTAAAATCAATTCACTCGCCTCCGGCTGGCCCGCCACACTGACGCCTTCCTTGCGCTGACCTTCGCGGGTATCGCGCCGGAGTTTGC
>CAYVDZ010000555.1:0-609 GCA_964450575.1 uncultured Opitutus sp. | reverse complement strand
ATCGAGGCGGAGTTTGCCTTCGCGGGTGCCAGGATCCTGCCCGTGACACTGATAACAGTTTTCCGCCAGAATCGACCGCACGTCGCGATTATAGTCGAGCGACGCGGACCAGGCGCAGTTCGCGAGGACGCTGACGAAGAATGCAGTGCCGAGTTTTTTCAGGGGAAAAGCTAGGATAGCATGTGAGCGAAGCTCGCGCGCGCAACCTTTGGATGCTGCTATCTTTCCCACGTGGGACCCGCATGGAGGTGGGCGGCACCGCCGGCCCGACCTCCGAAGCAAACCGCTCCGGCCGCGGGCGTTAACCCGGAAATTTCACAGCTTCCATTGTCATTGCGGGTCCGAGGAACGAGAGCGCGGCAATCCAGCTCGATGGAGGACATCGAGGTAGACGCCCGGATTGGGGAATTCGTTGCCCTGCGGGTCGCTCATCACGACCAGACAGGTGCCGCCGGGCCGCACGTCGAGCTGGGCTCGCGGAGTCGACCAAGTCTTGGGGGCGAACCACTGCTTTAGGAGCTCCGGGTCGGTCCAGGCGGCGTAAACCTTTTCGCGCGGGGCGTTGATGATGCGATGCAACCCCAACTCGCGATCCGAGGAGGTCGGGAT
>CAYVDZ010000554.1:0-4279 GCA_964450575.1 uncultured Opitutus sp. | reverse complement strand
GGAATACCCCAACCTGCTCAAGCCCATCATCGACGGCCGAGCCGATGTCGTCTTTGGCTCCCGCTTTCAAGGCGGCCAACCGCACCGGGTCGTCTATTTCTGGCACATGGTCGGCAACAAGCTGCTGACGCTGCTCTCAAACATGGCGACCAATCTCAACCTGACCGATATGGAAACCTGCTATAAAGTTTTCCGGCGCGAGATCATTCAGAAGATAAAAATCGAGGAGAACCGCTTCGGATTTGAACCGGAGATCACCGCCAAAATCTCCAAACTGGACATCGCGATCTATGAGGTCGGTATCAGCTACTACGGTCGGACCTACGCGGAGGGAAAAAAGATCGGCTGGCGTGACGGCTTCCGCGCGTTGTGGGCAATTTTCAAATACAACTTCCTGCGCTGATGCGGTCGCCCGGCGTGACGCCCACCCCGTTAGTCGGTCGCCCCTGCTTCTCCGGTGTCAGCTGCACCACCCCGCTGCGCCCGTCCCCTTTCCCTGCCTCTGATGATCCTTCGAGCCCCGGAGGCTGATGCTCGTGCATAATTTGATTTCCTGGCTTTTGCTTGGACTCGGACTGTTCGGGCCGGGTTGGCTGTTGAACCGTGCGCTCGGAACCACAGCTGGAGCGCTCGGGGCATTCTTAGGATCGGCCGCGATCCTTTTCAATCTCGTGCTGGTGCTCGACGCGTTGGATATCCCCCTCACCCGTTTGAGCCTGCGCGCCGGCGTGAGCGCCCTCGCACGCGAGTACGGACTCGTCTTCGTCGGCCTGGGCCCCCTCGCGCTCGCCCGCCCATCCGTCGACCGCCGGGGCCGCCTGAAATTTCTGAACGCGTTCGCCCTCGTCGCCGCGCCGTCGTACGCGCGCAACGCCCTCCGCACCGGTAATCCCCTCTGGCCGCATCATTTCGGCGGACTCCTGTCAGGAAACGGGGTGCATGCCGTCTCTTGGAGTTCGGTTCATCCTGCTTTCGTCCGAGAATAGCATCAATGCGCACCAGCTCCCGCGTTATGCTTTTTTTCAGGCCCTTCTCGCCACCGAGCCCATTGTCCGAATGCCCGGATCGATCCTCTATGACTTGTACGCGCCGACGACGAGCAACGCAGTCCCGACAGTCGACTCGCCCGCGACGGGAGTTCATCCTCGATATGATGGAAACACCCAGCGGCTCCACGTTGGTCGCACGCCCACATTTTATCAGGCTTCGGGTCTTCAACACACCCTGCGTGTCCGATGATCGCTGACACCCTCGGCAGCGCCCTTCTGTTCCTCGTGCTTTCCACCGCAATGGGCTGGCCCCTGGCCGCCCGGCTGCGTTGTTCCGTCCCCGAGCAACTCATCGCCAGCACCGCGTTCTCCCTGCTCTTTATCTTTCTCTTTGCCTGGTCGGTTTACGTGTTCGATCTGCCCGTCGGCGTTTTGCGCGCACTGCCCGCCATCGCGGCAGTCGCATTGGCATTCAGCATTCCTTCACTCCGGCAGGCATGGGCGGACGCCGAATTCCGCGACCTTGTGATCACTCAGGGGTTGGTGACGAGTTGGTGTATCGGATGGCTTGCGCTGGTGCTGAGTTATTCCGGCGGTAATTGGGTGGGCGATTGGTTCGGTCATTGGCAGCGGGCGGTGTTTTTTCTCGAGCGGCTCTCACCTCACCTCCTCTTCAACGGCTTCGATCCGGTCACCTCGCGTCCGCCACTGGCCAATATTGTGGTGGGCGCGTTCATGTTCATCACCCGAAACGATTTTGCCCACTATCAGCTCGGCATGACGGTGGTGGGCAGTCTCACGTTCCTCCCGGCCGCGCTGCTGGCGCGGCGGTTTGGCTCAGTTCATTCCATCCGGGTACTCGCGCTCTTCCTGATGGTGAGCCCGCTTTTCGTTCAGAACGCCACGTTCGCCTGGACTAAACTGCCCGCGACGGTATTCACGCTCGCCGCGCTCTATTGGTTTCTCCGCGCCCACGATTCCGACGAACCAGCGCCAGCGAGACCATTGGTAGCCGCGAATCTGGGAGCCGCGATCCTCACCCACTACTCCGCGGCCCCGTACGCCCTCGTGCTCGTGGTCGCGTGGCTTGTTTTCGGATGGCACCGGCGAAGGGAAAGGCAATGGTGGCAAAACACCGCGGCGTCTGCCGGGATCGGCACTCTTATCCTCGCGCCGTGGTTCGCGTGGGCCCTCCTGACCTACGGAGGACGCGGAACGTTTCTCAACAACCCGAGTATCACCGACCAGGCGCCCACGGCGAGCGCGCAACTCTGGGCCATGGTGCTCAATCTTCGCGATACGATCGTGCCCCATTTTTTCCGTTGGATTGAACCGGGCTGGATCGCACAAGCGAGTCCGTGGGGCTGGTGGCGCGACTGGTTTTTCAATCTCTTTCAAACCAACCTATTCTTTGCTTTTGGCAGTGTCGCGTGGTTGGTGATTTTGATTCAGCTCTTCCGCGACCGCCGCGCGGTGAGCTCCACGCAGCGCCGCTTTTGGTCTGCGTTTATCATCTCGATCAGTCTTCTGGGCGTAGCGGTCCATGGCGGTCGTGGGGAGTGGGGACTGGCCCACATTTGCCTGCAACCTCTGGTGCTTCTGGGGCTCGCCTTCCTCGCCGCCGCGTGGGAATCGCTCGGGCGATCCTGGCGCTGGCTTCTGATGGGAGGAGCCGTCGTCGACTTCACGCTGGGGATTGCACTTCAGTTCAGCATCCAAGGGTTTCAGCTCGAGTACTGGTTGAGTCCGAACACGCCCCTCGTCGACGCCAGCACCCGCTATTCGCCGACCACGATGGTCAATATGAACGGGAAACAAGTGTTTCACTTCACGTTTCTCGGTGACCATTTCGGCGGCCGCCCCGGGATGATCCTGCTCCTCCTCGGAGCACTGGCCGCGCTTGCGCTCAGTCGGGTGGACCGACGCGGGAAAGACCTTCCGTTATGAGGCTAAACCTCGCGTACCAGCGCATTGAGCAACGAAGCGCACGGCAACATCGGACCGGGGAAACTCCCGGGCGGCGGCGATCCAACGCCGGGCAAAGACCGCGCGCGTGACGCTCATGTTCTACCGTACTTTCAACGTCGCCGTCATCGCCACTCTCAGCGCTGCGTTGGGCGCAATTGGATTCTGGATGCTTTTTTCCTATTTCGCGGGTTACGACGACGAGGGCTATATTCTCATCTCCGCCCGCGAGAACTGGGCACACGGCGGGCTGTATGACTCCGTCTACTCTCAATACGGACCCGCGTTCTACGTGCTCACTGATCTGGTGCAGCAGGTGATGGGAACCCACTTGAGTCATACAACAGCCCGCTTCCTGACGCTGGGGCTCTGGCTGGGAACCGCGCTGATCTGCGGCAGATTGGTGTGGCGGCAAAGCCGATCCACCTCGCTCACCGCATTCATCCTTGCGACCACGTTTCTCTATCTGCACTTCACGCCGGACGAGGCGTTTCATCCCGGGACCCTTCTCATCTTTCTCCTCGCTGGCTCGATGTATGCACTGGGTTGGTGGGCAGATTCAGATTCGTGGCATCGGGCGGCCATGATGGTCGGGGCGATCGGGGCTTTTCTGACTTTGATAAAGATTAACGTCGGTGTGTTCTACCTGATCGCACTCGGCTCCTGGGGACTGCTCCACGCCTCAGCCACCTGGCTGCGACGGACCGCGGTATTCGCGGTTCCACTCCTCTTGTTCCTGGCCGGGGCGGCCCTGATGCAAAGCCGTTGGGATGAAAGCTGGGTGGGCATTTACCTGTTCGTCTTCGGAGTGGGTGCGATCACGGTCGTGGCTACGATTCAAGGCGAGGCCCTCATTCGCGCACGCGATCTCGGCTGGCTGGTGGCGGCAGCCAGTGCCGTTACGCTGGCGGTACTGTGGGTGACACTGCAGCGCGGCACGACACCGCTGGGTTTGCTGGAAGGCATTCTGCTCGAGCCCCTGCGGCATTCGTCCAGCTATTCCTATGCGGTCGACTGGCGACCGGGCACCGTATTTGCGGCGATCAGCTCACTTTTGCTTGCAGCGATGGTTCAATGGCTCGCGCGACGCCCATCGCCCGAAGCCGCTGACAAACTCATCGTGGGTCTTCGCATTGCCCAGTTTGTGGCGCTGCTCGTGGCGTTCGTGCTGCTGATGCATGCGCGGGTGATTGGCGCGGTTTTCAGCTATATTGTGCCGTTCCTCTGGACCTGGGTGATCCCCCTCCGCCGGATCGAGTCATCCCCGAGCTCGGACCGATTGCGAGGACTGTTGGCGCTCATGGTATTGCTCCAGTTCCTACAGG
>CAYVDZ010000553.1:4000-4292 GCA_964450575.1 uncultured Opitutus sp. | reverse complement strand
CGCGACGCCTGCGGTCACGCCCGCTCCACCCGCTCGGCCGCAAACGCCTCCATCGCGACACCCTCGGAGAAACAAATATGATCCGGAGCGCGCCCCTGCGGATCAAATCCCGCCAGGCGCAACATGACGTCGTTCCACGCGGTGACCTGCGCCTGTTGGATCAGATACGGCGGATGACAAATGCGCAGCGAACTCAGCTGCTCGCCGTCCCCGTCCGTCGCAAACAAGCGATACCGCTCAACCAGGAAAAACTCGAGTGACTCCGGAGACGCCTCGCCGGCCTGGCCATACC
>CAYVDZ010000553.1:0-3990 GCA_964450575.1 uncultured Opitutus sp. | reverse complement strand
AAGTGTCCTTTCTCACCGTGACCCGACCGCTGGGCGTCGAAGTCGATCCAGCCTTCCCCACTCATGCGCGCGTCCATCGTCGCATGTTCATAGCGTAAATTGAAAAACGTACGGGCCATCTCCACGGCGATTGGCTGATCGCAATCAAGGGAGAAGAAATAGACTCCCGGCCGCCCCAGCGCATCGTACACATACGTCCTCACATTCAATTCGAGGAAGTTCGAGATCGCCGGCACGCTCGGCGCAAACCGGGGACGCACATCCCGCATGAACAACGGCACCACACCCAGCCATGCCGCGCCGTCAAATTCGTCCACCCACAAACCCGGCGGAAGCGCCGCCTGGACCTTCGCCGCGGCCCACTTCCAATGCAGGAAAAGCAAGTTCTCCCACCGTTGATACATCACCACCGGCTCCGACGGCCGCTGACGTTCCACCAATCTCAGCTGCGAAGTAGGCGGCGGTGTCTTTGGATCCATCAATTAACGTGATGCACTCCGAGCCATTATCAACCGCCCGCCGCCAATGCGCGGACGCCGCACCCCGGATACCGACACGTACGTTCCGTGAATGCCTTGGAGAGAACCCGTCCTTCGGCGTCCGCTCGCAGCAACCGATCACCCGTTGCAGCCACCAGCAGCTTGGCTTCGCTGTTATCCGCCTCCGCCCCCGGTTTCATTCCCTTGATCTCGTTAAACAGCCACGCGTGCGCATAAGCCCAGTCGCGCTTCGCCGTCCCCTCCGAATTTCCCATCGCCTCTGCGGTCTCCTCCAACGTGAGCCCCATGAAGTGATGATGCTTCACCAGCTCTGCGTCACTTGATTTTCACTGCTTCCGCTTCCATCTGCGAAACGAGTTCGTCCATTTGCTCCACCAGCGCCTGCACCGTCCCGCGCTGCGTGAGATCCACCCCCGCTTTCCGCAGCTGCTCCATCGGATGGTCGTTCCCCCCGCTTTTCAAGAGCGTCAAATAACGTTCCGTCGCGGCCTGCTTCGATGCCTCACTGCCCGTCGTCATATCCTTGAACAACTTGGCCGAGGACGCAAAACACGTCGCGTATTGATAGACGTAATACGGCGAATTGAAGAAATGCGGAATGCGCGTCCAGGTGAACTTGTAGAGCTCATCCACCGTCACCGCATCGCCATAATAATCCTTGAGCAAATTCAGATAGATCTGGTTCAGCACGTCGGCCGTGACCGGTTCCCCTTGTTCCACCAGCCGGTGGGCCTGCAGCTCAAAGTCGGCAAAAAGCACCTGGGTATAGAAGGTCCCCACAATCGCGTCGACCGCGTGTTGCAACAGGAGAAAGCGCTCCTTCGGGTCGTTGGTCTGCGCGAGCATCGTCTGCAGCAGGAAGCGCTCATTGGTCGTCGAGGCGACCTCCGCCACAAAGATCGTGTAATCCGCGGTCGCAAAGGGCTGCGTCGCATACGACAGCACCGTGTGCATCGCGTGCCCGGCTTCGTGCGCAAACGTATAAAGCGCATCCATCGTATCGTTGTAGTTCAACAACAGATACGGCCCCACGCCATAGACGCCCGCACTGTACGCGCCACTGCGCTTGCCTTCGTTCTCATACACATCGATCCGCCCGCCCGACACAAACGTCCGATACTGGCGGGTATAATCCGCCCCCAACGGCGCGACCGACTCGATCACCAGATCCGTGGACTCATCATACGGATACTTCCGATCCGTTTGATAAATCGGAATCGAGCCATCATAGAGATGATAGGTTTCCAGCCCCAGTAGCTTCTTGCGCAGCTTGGCATAGCGCTGCAACGGCGCCGTTCCGGCCCGCACGGCTTCGACCAAATTGGTGACGACATTCACCGGGATGTTGTTCCCATCAAGCGCCGCTTCGAGCGTCGAACCATAGTTTCGCGCCTGCGCCGTGAACCAGCCCCGCTGCATCACGCCATTATAAATCGCAGCATAGGTGTTCGCCGTGGCGGCATAGGTTTTCAGGTACGCATCGAACGCCGCCGCCCGGTCCGCCTGCCGATGATTCGTCAGCAAAACCGACTGGTAAACTCCGGGCGTGAGGGTGATGTCCTTCCCATCCGACAACGTCACGTTCGGAAACTTGATATCCGTCGTGCTCAGTTCCTGAAACGTCTGCGTCGGTGTTTGGTTGAACCGGCTCGCAAACGAGAGCAGCCGCTCCCCTTTCTCGTCCAGCACGTGGGCCTGCTGCCGGTAGTTGTCGAGAATGCCAAACTTGTACGGCGCGAGCGCCGGCGTCTTCGCGATCCACGACTCCATCGTCGCCTGCGGGATCGTCAGCAATTCCGGCGTAAACCACGCCGTTGCCGTGCCGAACTTCGCAAAGACCGCACCAACGCGCTGAAACTTGCCCGCGATCGTCTGCTCCTTCATGTCCACATCCCGCTGCAACTGCGGGTATCGATAAACCTTATACTGCATCATGCCGATCTCGTCGTAGGCCCGATACGCCTTGAGCACCGCCTCCGGCCCCAGACCCAGACTGCCTTTGAGCGCGGCAAACGCGTCCATCTTTCCTTCCATCTCCTTCATCGCCGCCTCCCAAGTCTCCCAACTCGGAAAAATCGGGGAGAAATCCCAGCGATATTTTTCGGGAATCTCAGAACGAACCCGCGTCTCGGGCTTGGCAGCGAATAGGGTGGTCACGGTTGAAAACAGCGAGGCAACGGCGAGGCTGCACGGCAGCAAACACTTTCGTATCATGGACGGGAGGTTGAGGGAAAAACGCCCCGCGTCCACTCGCCAGCGCAGAATCCAAGCGCGAAAAATTGGGAAAGCGGGAGATTGGAAAAGCGGGAAACTAAAAAAAATGAAAACCCGAAAGTCGGAAACCGCCGCATTCATCTTTCGTCTTTTCTCCCCCTTTCTTCTTTTCCGCCTCTTCTTTAATCTCCCAACTTTCCGCTTTCCCACTCCCCTCCTTTCCACTTTTCCACTTTTCCAATTTTCCAATTTTCAACGCTGATACGCATCCCGCAACACTTGCATCGTATGCCGCACGCGCACGGGTGAACCGAGCTTCTGCAGGTGCGTGCCCAACTGGGTCAAACAGCCGATATTCCCCGTCGCCACCACCGTCGCTCCCGTCGCCATCACCGCCTGCGCCTTCTGAGCACCCAGCGATGCCGCAATCTCCGGCTGATCGAGATTATAGGTCCCCGCACTGCCACAGCAGAGATGCGCATTCGCCAGCTCCTTCAACTCCAAGCCCGGAATCGCCCGCAGCAGATCGCGCGGCTGCGTCCGCACGTTCTGCGCGTTCGCGAGATGACACGCATCATGATACGCCACCACCCCTCCTGCACGTCCCACTGGCAATTCCCGCAACCCAATCCGGGCGAGGAACACACTCACGTCCACCACCCGATGGCGAAACGCCTCCGCCCGCGCCTCATCCGGTGTCCCCCGTAAAATCAGCGCGTACTCGTGCATCGCCGACCCACAGCCCGCCGCATTCGTCAGAATCGCATCCACGTCCTCCGGGAACGCCGCAAGATTCCTCCGCGCAAAGGCCTGCGCCGCCGGCAGGTCGCCCGTATGCCACGAAAGTCCCCCACAACAGCCCTGCGCCGGCGGCACATGGACTTCCACGCCGTTGCGCGTCAACACGTCGATCGTCGCCAGGTTGATATCAGGTTCGAGCACTTGCTGCGCGCACCCCGCAAGCAAGGCCACGCGCGCGCGGCGCTCGCCTTTCGCCGGTGACACCGCCGGCAGCACGACCGCCTGCGGGACTCGCGCCGGCGCCATTGCCAGCATCGGCCGCAACGCCGCCGGCACCAAACCACCCAGCGCCCGCCCGATCCTGGCTCCGCGCAACGCCAGGCGGAACCGCGCCGGAAACGGAATCGTCTGCGCCGCCAGCCAGCGCCGAAGCCGCTCCATCTTCGTCCGCGGCAACTGCTGCTGCACTTGCGCCCGATACGGACTGATCAAATCCCCGTAAGGCACCCCGCTCGGACACGCGCGCTCACACGCC
>CAYVDZ010000552.1:1643-4297 GCA_964450575.1 uncultured Opitutus sp. | reverse complement strand
GGCTCTCGCCCTCGTCGAAAAGGGGCAATCCGTCGTCGTCACCTACGGGCGCGGCAAGCGCCCCGTCGCCGTTTTCGGCCCGCCGCCCAGTTCGCCCAAACGCAAACTCGGCCTGCTCGTGGGCAAGGCCAGCGTCCGCATCGCTCCCGATTGGAAAATCACCGACGAGGAGCTGCTCGGCTCGTGAAACTCCTGCTCGACACCTGCTCCTTCCTTTGGGCCCTGCACGAGCCGGCCAGCCTCTCCGCGCGGGCCCGAAAAACCCTTCAGGACCCCGCACACCGCGTTCACGTCAGCGTGATCAGCTTCTGGGAAATCAGCCTCAAGGCCGGCCTCGGCAAACTCACCCTCGAAGGCATCGCCCCGGAGGACTACCCGGAGCTCGCCGTTCAGGCGGGCTGGATCATCCATCCGCTCGCGCCGGAACTCGCCTCCGGCGCCGGCCGCCTGCGCCGCAACCCGGAACATCGCGATCCGTTTGATCGGCTGCTCATCTGGACCGCGATCAGCGAGGGCTTCACCCTTGTCTCCGGCGACGATGCTTTGACCGACTACGTTTCCCAAGGTCTAAAAATCTGCTGGTAGAGTCGCCCGACCATCGCCGTCTCAGCCTTTGCCACCCATACACCCCAAGGCGTCGTCACCTCCCCCGCTCAGCACCCTAAACCATTTTCTATATTGTTCCCGGCGCGCCTTCCTCATTCATGCGGAGGGCGGGTTCGTCAATAATGAGCACAGAAGACTGCGACTTCACGCGGATGAAAACATCGCCCCGCTCGCAGGAGCGGGGCGCGGATTGAAACCTCTGATCCTATCAGGTCGCAGCGAGTGGGTCGGCTCAAGTTCCGTCGCCACCAGCGGGTGTGTGTATCCGCTCCGGACGGACCTACGGTTTGGGTAAGCCGCCGACTTCGGATTCATAATGGATAATTTTTCCGCCGCCGGACCTCGCCTCCTCGATCAATCGGCGGTCAACCGCATCACGTCCCCAGACCCTCGCGCCCGCCGTGGCAAGTACCAGCGCGGACCTGAGGCACTGAGATTTTCGTCGGTCGCCCACGTGAGCGAGCAATGATCGACACTCACATCGCGGGCGCCGGCGCCACCCCGGGTCTCCGTCCAGCCCGGAGGCATCTCCCAGGCGCAATCCGTCGTCGCTGCGAGGGAAAAAGAGACCGCGGCGAGAACAAAACCAGCAACAACGAAACGATGAAGAAAGTACCTCATGTTGACGACGACGAAGGTCGGCCGGAATCATCGAGGTCAACGCTGAGTACGGGCCGGATTTTTCTGCACCGCGGGGTTGCCCGTCGAACCTGCGGACGCATGATCACAGTCCAACCCCTGCCACCCATGTATTCATTCATCCATCGCGCGGTCCTGTTCGCCGCCCTCGCCCTGCTCGCAACCGTCGCCGCTCCAGCCAGTCGGGCCGCCACCAGCGAACGCCCCAACGTTCTTTTCATCATCTTCGACGATTGGGGTTGGCGCGACGCCGGTGCCTATGGTTCCACGTGGGTCAAGACGCCGAATTTTGATCGCGTGGCCCGCGAGGGCGTCCTTTTCAAGCACGCGTTCACGTCCAATCCCAAGTGCAGTCCGTGCCGCGCCAGCATCCTGACGGGGCGCAATTCGTGGCAACTCCGCGAGGCGGTCTCGCACAACGGCTATTTTCCGGCGGGCTTCGAGGTTTTCCCCGACTTGCTGGAAAAATCAGGCTACACCGTCGGACTCACCGGCAAAGGCTGGGGTCCCGGTGATTTCAAGACGCTGGCCCAGCGCACCCGCAATCCCGCCGGTCCGAACTTCGACAAGCAGACCCACCAGCCCATCGCCACGGGCATCAACCGCAACGACTACTCGCGGAACTTCGCCGACTTCCTCCAGCAGCGCGATCCCGCCAAGCCGTTTTCGTTCTGGATGGGTTTCTCCGAACCACATCGGGGTTATGAATGGAATTCCGGCGTTCGTCTCGGAAAGAATCCGAACGACGTCACGGTGCCCGCCTATTTCCCGGACACGGATATTGTGCGCCGTGACATGCTTGATTATGCGGTCGAAGTCGAAGCGGCCGATGCCCATATTGGCAAGGCACTCGCGTCGCTCGAAGCCGCCGGGTTACTCGAGACCACGCTGGTGGTCATCACGTCCGATCACGGCATGCCTTTCCCCTACGTGAAGGGGCAGATCCATGAAGATGGTTTTCGCCTTCCGCTCGCCATGCGCTGGGGCAGGGCGATTCAGCCGGGACGGATCGTCGAGGACTTCATCAACGTGCGGGATTTTGCGCCGACCTTCCTCGAGCTGGCCGGCTTGCCGCCGCACGAGCAGATGACCGGCCGCAGCCTCATGGGCCTGCTTCGTTCCGATCGCTCCGGCTGGATCGAGAACCGCAACACGATGCTGATCGGCAAGGAGCGCCACGATCTGGGCCGCCCCAACGATCTCGGTTACCCCGTGCGCGCGCTTCGCACCCGCGATTTTCTTTACGTGCAGAATTTCCATCCCGATCGGTGGCCTGCCGGCAATCCCGAGACCGACTTTGGAAATGTCGACGGCAGCCCGACCAAGGACCTGCTGAAATCCATCGGCGGACACTATTACGATCTCAGCTTCGGTAAACGTGACGCCGTCGAATTGTTCGACCTCCGCAA
>CAYVDZ010000552.1:0-1633 GCA_964450575.1 uncultured Opitutus sp. | reverse complement strand
AACAATCTCGCCCACGATCCCACCCGGCGCGCGCAACTCGAGTCACTCCAACAGCAGATGCTGCAAATGCTGCGCGATGAAGGCGACCCGCGTGCCCTGGGAGAGGCCGCGATTTTCGATACCTATAAATACGTCGCCGGTCGCAACAAGGGTTATGAGACCTGGCTGAAGGCACAGGAGCTGAAAGTGGTACAGCCCACTCCGAAGGCCCCCAAGGCCCGTCCGGACGGGCCGCGCAAATAGCGTGCCTCATCAGAAAAAGTTCGCCGGCCGCGTTTCCCCGGATCCGAAAAACCTTACGCCCGCACGGCGTCATGGGTGAATTGAACTTAGTATTATGCCGCGGCGCCTCACCTGCTCCTGCTCCTCATTCCGACTGTCGTTCGCGAGTTTCGGCTTGCTCAGCCTGCTCGCAGCCGGAGCGGCGCTTGCGGTTCAACCCACGGGCGACCGCGGCATCGTCGAGCGCATGCCCGGGTTGGTGGCGTTCTGGACTTTTGGCGAAGCGCCGGGCCAAGAGCGTCGTTCCACTGGCACAAAGAATCCGCACCCACTGATCGAAGTGGGTGGCCCGGTGGCCCGCGTGGAGGGAGGCCCGTTTTCCGGCTATTCGGCCGAGTTGAACGGAAAACAGTTTCTCAAAATCCCCTATGCCGACACCGCTGATCTGAATATCAGCGGCCCGCGGGCGCAGGTGAGCATGTTTGCCGTCGTCCGCATCGTTAATCTCGAGAAGAGCCGCACCATTGCAGGCATGTGGAGCGAAGGTCTGGGTCGCGGGGACGACAGTGGCACGCGCCAATACGCCCTGCTGCTCAACATGCCGGCGTACGGCGGGCCGCGCCGACTCGTGCCGCATATTTCCAACGAAGGTGGCGTCACCCGACGCGCCGACGGCAGCGCCTTTCCGTGGTGCGCCGACTATGCTGTATCCGAAAACGAAGTACCCGAAGAGACCTGGGTGACGCTCGGCTTCACCTACGACGGGAATTATCTCAGTGCCTATATCAACGGTAAGCTTGACCGTCACGAACTGGACCCGGTGAAGCACCGGCGCACGGACCGCTATTTCACGCACGAAGGCCCGAACGGCGGCAGTCGCGGGCTCAACCCGTATTTCCACGGTCGCGGCATCTTCCGCTACGATCTGGCGCAGCATGCGACGACCAAACCGATGGGCGGCTCCGACTTCATCGTGGGCGCACGCTTTGCAGTCGGCTCGCTCTTCGCTGAGGGCCTGGCCACGCAGGGCCGGTTTGGCGGGCTCGCGGTGTTTGACCGCGCGCTGTCGGAGATGGAGATGAAACGACTTCACGACGCAGCGGCAATCGACGGGTTGAACCGCAACCGACCGGAATGACCCGGTTGCGGCACCCTGCGCGAAGCCCGGGATTGTTACCGCTTCTGTTCGATTCCGATGCGTACCTGCCTCGCGTTTATCCACTGAAACCAGCGAAGATCAGATTTCAGGGTTCGAATAATTAGCGTTCATGAGCGAAGATTAGCGTTCCCTCCTGCCTTGGTCTTTCCGTCTCGTCCGCAGATTCTGGGAGTGAAGCCGCCGCGTTTTCCAATTCCAGGATCGTGACGGAAAAGACCGGGAGGAACGCTCATCTCCGCTGATCTCCGCTAA
>CAYVDZ010000551.1:0-4298 GCA_964450575.1 uncultured Opitutus sp. | reverse complement strand
GGTGAATCTCTCGATTCTCACGCAAGCTGGAGCCGGTGCCCGCGTGCTGACCGTGGGCGCGGTCGTGGGGCCTTTCGATGCTCCCGGTGCGCTGCCACTGGTGGTGCGGGCCGTGGGGCCGACTTTGGCGGTGGCGCCTTTCAATGTCCCGGGGGTCCTGGGTGATCCGGCGATGACGCTCTATGCGGCGGGCGGTAGTGCTGTAATTGATACGAACGACGATTGGGGAGGAAGTGCATCCACGGCCGCAGCGTTTGCTTCCGTCGGCGCGTTTTCGTTGCCGGCGAACAGCCGGGACAGTGCGCTCGTGCTTCCGTCGCCGGGGCTTGGGGTCGGCGGCTACACGGTGCAGATTTCAGGCAAGGCCGGAGAGTCGGCGGGACGGGTGCTCGCCGAGATTTATGATGCCAGTGGGTCGGCGCGTGCTCCGGCTGGGCCGCGATTGATCAACGTTTCGACGCTTGCGCAAATCGAGGCCGGGGCGGATCTCACGGCCGGGTTTGTGATCGGCGGGCAGACCGCCCGAACCGTCCTTGTGCGCGGCGTCGGGCCTTCACTGACGAGGCTGGGCGTTGGCGGCGTAATGCCGGATCCGATACTTGAGCTGTACAACAACGACACCGGACGAAAAATTGGCGGCAACGATGACTGGGCGGGCGCGCTGGAGGTGTCGGCCATTGCCGCAACCGTCGGGGCGTTTCCACTCGGAGGTGGAACGTCGAAGGATGCCGCGTTGCTCGTGACCCTTTCGCCCGGCGCCTATAGCGCGCGCGTCAAGGCCGCGACGGGCGCAAGCGGGACGGTCATTATCGAAGTCTACGAGGTGCCTTGAAGCTTTTTTTGCGGGTTCCGAGACCACCTCCTCGGCCACCGCATTGACAAAAGGGAGCTTCTTTTCATTTGGCAGGGCAAAAACTATCGCCTCTACAAGGCACGTAATATTGTATTTTTATAAAGCGGAAACCGGAAGAACTTGGTCAAGTGGCAACTCAAAAGAAGAAGCCAACACCCGAACCTTTTCGTAAATCAAAATATTCTGCTTAGCTCCAGGCTGATTCTCAGCTCTATTCCACTCTCTTACGGGATTAATCTTATCTACCTGGTTCACAACGATAAAAACCGGACTTCCTTTATCTACATAGGGCTTTATGCATGATGACCAAATCGTCAGATCAACCGTAAGAGCCCTATCATCTGACTTAATAAACCATAAAACCAAGTCAACTTTCGGCATCAGCGAGTTGTATAGTTCATGATATTCCGCATCCCGCTCAACGGACTCTCCAACGCCAGGAACGTCTAACAGGGCAATCGACTTACCATCAGCGATGTGAGCTATATGTTTTTTCGGTGTTCGTGTGCATGCTTCTGTATCGCTAACCGCAGCTGCATCTCTGCCGAAGATTACATTACAGAGCGGCGATTTGCCGGAGGCAGTTTTGCCCAGAATAGCCACAACGGGTTGATGCGCTTCCATCTCTTTAACCTTCAACGCAACCCCATGCGCTTGTTCCCCTGTAAATTGCATGCTTTTCTTTTTAAGATGATCCAAAAGAAGTGGTATCACTTCCTGCACGAAGTCTTTTTGGAGTATGTTTTTTTGCGGGTTTTCATGTTTGTTTTGCCGAACTTCCGGGATGATCCACGCGGGGGTTGCGCACAAGCCGTCTTTGCGGATTACAAGGCCGGCTGGGACGGAGAAGCCGTACCCGGAATCGCAGGCCCAGTCCCCGCGTTGCGCTCTGGCGACTGGTTAGCATTTCCTCTTTTTATCTCACGAATCTTCTGAGCTGCGCGATCCAAGTACATGTCATAGATCTCCAAAGCTCGCAATATCGGAAGAACGACCGAGGGTCGGGCACTATACCAATATGTGTGCTTTTCCTTCATTGGATTCTGAAGCGCAGGGCTTCGGCGTTTTAAGCAATGTCTTTTTCCTGAACTGGGACACGATTGAGTTCCCAAATTGCGACACCCAAAAGCGACACCCAGGCTACTTTGGATGCGCTGTAGCTGTATACGTCACTGGGTGTCGCAATAACGGAAAATCGGGAGACGCCGGCCACACTCCTACGAATTGGGGTGGTCTGATTTTGGCTTCTGCATTGCAGCGTGTTCGGCAATCCCGGCAATGTCTTTATCGATGGATGCCGTCGAACCTAAGTTCCCGAAAAGCGACACCCAGAAGCAACCCACCCGGTGCCTTTTGGACCCAGCGAACCCAATTTCTTTAAATCATGGAATGCGGATAGGAGGTGTTCGGTTCCTGCAACTCCCCGCGGTAAGGCAGATCCAAGCGATCAAGCTTTTTTTAACCGCGGATAACGCCGATCACGCGGATCATACACTCCACCCCAAAGCCTCGTCTGCACGTAGGCCGACGACAACCTCGGGCATCCGCTTCATCCGCGCGATCACCGGTGGATCGATTTCCGAGCGCCGCAGCCGGACTGGCATCGACGTTGTCCCCATCGCCAGCGGTTCACCTTGATCGTGATCGGCAAGCTGTCGCGTGCTCCGCCATGAACAGGGTGTGGATAGTATATATATCCGTCTCCATTACTGATTGCCGATTGGTGGTCGGCAGCGAGGAGGGAACACCGCAGGCTTCACCCTCACCCTGCTTTTGTCGTGCGACGAGGATGAGGGTGAAGCCTGAGGTGTTCCGTTCCGTTTGATCCGCTATGCCAAACGTTCAAACTATGCGGCGCTCAACCGGAGAGAGGATTACGATTTGATTGGGCTATCAGGAATGAAAATGGACGGATGGTGAGCGTTCGCAGACCGAGTGGTCCGGCTTTCTTACCCGATGAGTTTCTCGAGCGCCGTTTGAACCTCCTCGGCTTCATCGGCAGTGTTAAGAACAATCTGAAACGAGCGTGCTGTGAAAGCCGAGCGCAGGCGCACCAACGGCGCGGCTAGCCGTGAAAATCACGAGGGCGTTCTCGGCGAGTTTGAGCCAGTCGAGGGTGGCGAGAATCTGACCGACGCTCCAATCCAGTTCACGAATGAAGTCGCCGTATTTGCCGGGGGCGTTGCCCGTGAAGTTTGGGTTGGGCACGATGGGGCCGTGGACGGCGTTGGGCGCGAAGTAGAGGAAGAAAGGCGCGGCGCGGTTCGCCTCGATCCAGCGGGTGGCGCGCGTCGTGAGCGTTTCCATCACGCGGTTGGGCTCCCATGGTTTCTCAATGCCGGTCGTCTTCGCACTCTGCCCGCTGTCTTCCATGACGATAGACTGACCGGCAATGTGGCCGACCACCGCACTGTCTTCGATGAAGCTGTGCGGTCCGTTCGGGATATTGGCCGCCATGCCGAAATAGTGGTCGAAGCCGAGCTCGCGGGGGCCGGGCGTGAGCGGCGTGCTCCAGTCGGTGACCGGTGCGGACGTCCAGCCGGGGTGCCACTTGCCGAAGGCCGAAGTCGGGTAGCCCTGGTTCTTGCACAACGAAGCGAGCGTCGTGCGATCGGTTTCGATGTGGAGCGCGGCCCCGGGGGCGAGCACTTCGCCGTCCTTGATGCTGGTGCGCCAATAGTAGCGGCCCGTCATCAATCCGTAGCGCGTGGGCGAGCACACCGAGCCGGGCGCGTAGCCGTTCGTGAAGCGCCGGCCTTCCTTGGCGAGCCGGTCATGTTCGGCGTCCCGACGCCTTTTGCTCCGTAGCAACTCGCGCGGCCATAGCCGTAATCATCCGCGAGGATGACGACGATATTGGGCTTCGATGGCGCTGCGGCGGGGAGGAGGGCGACCGCAGCAAGCGATAATAGTAAAATGAGTAAAGAGCGTCTAATGGGCATTGGGGGAGAATAAAATCTGGCGGTTGAGCGCCCAATTCAGCATCGTTTTGCCGGTGCATTTTTATTCTGTATCGGGAGGCTCCGTTGAGCGGTATGAAGCGACCAACGGGGGCTGGGAACACCGAGCTTCCACTCGCGAGTGGCCGGCGGCTCAAACTTCGAATCTCCCTGGGAGTTTTTCGTCTCTGGGGTGACGCGTGAGTCGAATCGAGGTCGGGCCGCCCATTGACAGACACCAAAGAAGTGACACGGTGTGACACATGAAAACGATCAGTATTCGGGAGCTGCATGCGTCGACCGGAAAATGGGTGCGCAGTGCCGCGACTGGCGCGGTTCACGTTACCGAACGCGGACGTTTGGTGGCCAAGATTGTGCCCGCCAAGGAAGCGCCGACGCAGCCGTTCTTTGCGGCCCCCCCGTTTACGCGGGCCTTTCTGGCGCAACGCAAGAATCTGCGCGGCGGGACGGATTCGACCCGCATCGTGAGTGAAGAGCGGGACCGC
>CAYVDZ010000550.1:0-4303 GCA_964450575.1 uncultured Opitutus sp. | reverse complement strand
TTCCCATCCCCCGCAGAGGCCGACGCATGACGCCGAAATTGAGTATCGAAGCCGCCGCTATGGAGCGCTTTGCTCGCTGGGTTTTTACCTTGGCCTAATCCATGCCTTTCCCGTCCCATGTCGCCTATCATTCTACCCACGGCTGCGTGTCGTGCGACGGCCTGCATGCGCAGGACGGGGATGAACTCGGCGCGTTCTTGACCGGACCGGTGGCGGCGCGGCTCGATGATGCGGAGGGCGGCGCAGAACTGCACGACCACTTGCGGGGACTCAGCCTGACGGGCATGGGGCAGGACGCGTTGGAGGAGGTGCTCGCCGCCGAGGTGCCGGAGGCGCGCGATTGGGCGGCCGGCGAAGCCTTGGCCGAAGCCGTGTTGCAGGAACATCACGACGTCGTGCTCCCGTGGAACACCGAGCGCGACAAGCGCAATCCCTTCGCCTCCTTGCCGGGAGCGGACATCGTGGGCTTCCAGCGCGATGGCGATTCCCACCGCCTCGCGTTGGGCGAGGTCAAATGCTCGTCTGAAAAACAATCGCCTCCGCAAGTTATGAGCGGACGAAGCGGAGGCACGGGCATGGGGCACCAAATAGATGTCTTGGCCAGTAATCTCGGCACCATTTGTCAGCTCCTCAAGTGGCTTTTGCCCCGAGTCAAGCGCACGGCGCACGAACAGTCCTTCAATCAAGCCTGCTCACGATATTTCAACTCTGGCCGTCACGATCTTGCGCTGTTTGGCATCCTTGTGCGCGATCAGGATGCGCTCGAGACCGACCTTAATGCTCGCGGGCAGGATCTGGGCGGCAGGTTGCAAGCCCCGACGCGTTGCAGTCTCATCGCTCTCTATTTACCTTGGCCGATCAGCCGTTTGCCTGAACTCATCCGGCAAGGAGGTGCGGCGTGAGCCACTGGCTGCTTGATGCGATGGCGGAAAAGCGGGGGCGCGCACTGCGCGAAGCCGACCGCGTCCAGTTTTTCCGCGAGATGGCGCGGGAGTTGCCCGCTTTCGATGCGGAGGTAATCCACGAGGTCGCCGCCGCCTTGGAAATCGCGGTGCTGGACTTGGAGGTGGATCGACTCACTGACGATCCCGACCGCCGCGCTCTCGGGCGCGGGGCGGCGGCGGACGCCTTCCGACTCTTGCGGGTGCTTCCTATCCCCGAGGCCAGCATGGAGGCCGGTTCGCACCTGCTCCGCGCGTCAGCGCTCGCCGTCCTCGGTGATCGCGGAGCGGACGCCGCGCGCTGGTTGCGTGCATTGGAAGCAGAACACACTTGGCCGGCCCTGCCGCTTAACTCGCCAAACTGGGGCGAGCGTTGCCGCGCCACGCTGACCGACACCTGGCTTCGGCTGGTGCGCAAGAAAGGCTGGAGCGACCGCGACACCGTGTTGGAACGCGTGGCGGCTCTCCGCTCCACTCAGCAGGAGTTTGAACGCGATTATCTGCATAACTTCACTCCGCTGGAGGCTAAACGTTCCGCGCTGGAGTTGATTGCCATTTATCATCTGGCGAAAGCGGCCGATGTGCTCGCGCATTTCATCACCGACGGCGTAGTGGACGGCGACCATCAGGTCCAACTGCTGCTGGATTCACACTTCGACCGGGCCATCGCGGCGTGCGAAACTGCCCGTCTCGTGGAGCTGGATCCGATGACGCGTCTGCTCGCCCGCGCCGCCGCTCAGATGGTCGAAAACTCCATCTGGACGGTTACCCGGGCTGTGAATTCACGCGTAACGGACTTTGTCCGTGAGCTGGTCGGCCGGGGGCGGGGTGACCGGGCCTTGTTTGACGTGCTGCCACCCCAACGCCGCACCCTCGCCGAGCGTGGCTTGCTTGGTTCTAGCCGACGCGCAGTGGTGGTCAGTCTGCCAACCTCCAGCGGCAAGACGCTCATCGCCCAGTTCCGTATGCTCCAGGCGTTGAATCAGTTTGAAGACCGGAAAGGCTGGGTCGCTTACCTCGCGCCCAGTCGGGCGTTGGTGAATCAGGTCACACGTCAACTGCGCCGCGATTTCGGGCCGCTTGGGATCGTTGTCGAGCGCGTGAGTCCGGCCATGGAAATCGATGGCGTCGAGGCGGGTGTGCTCAAGGAAACCCGGGGCGATGCGCAATTCCGCGTCCTCGTGGCCACTCCTGAGAAATTTGACCTCATGCTGCGTCAGGGCTGGGAGGAAAAAATCAACCGTCCGCTCACCCTCGTCGTCGTCGATGAGGCGCACACCATTCAAGACACCCAACGGGGTCTTCGTCTCGAATTGCTACTCGCCACGATCAACCGGGAGTGCCGCGATGCTCAGTTTCTATTACTCACGCCGTTTATTAAAAACGCGCGCGAAGTCGCCCGCTGGCTCGGCGGCTTGAATTCCGATGATATTTGCTTTGGTATGGACTGGCAGCCTAACGACCGAGCCATCGGTATCGTCAGCCCGGTGGATAATGGTCCAAAGAACGGTCGCAGTCGCGATTATCGGCTGAATTTTGAGACGGTTCACACCTCGCGCAATACCATCGTAGTCGATGACGAATTCTCGCTGGGGAAGGATGAGGCGTTGGCCGCCACCCTTTCGCAGGCCCAAGACTTGGGCACCTTGGCTGCCATCGCGGCCCGAAAACTTAAAGCGCGGGGGCCGGTTATCGCCATGCACAGCCGACCAGATTTCGTCTGGAAACTTGCCGAAAAACTCAAAGACGAGCGGGCCGCAGCGTTGTCCGATGACGTGCGGTTTGTGCAGGAATACGTGGCTGCCGAAATGGGCACGCAGTTCCCCTTGGTCGATCTGCTCTCCCACCGCATCGGCGTGCACCACGGAGGCTTGCCGGAAGAGATCCGTATGCTGATGGAGTGGCTGTTCGAGAAAGGGCAACTCGATGTTCTGGCCGCCACCACGACCATCGCCCAAGGCGTCAATTTCCCGGTCAGTGGTGTGGTCATGGCAGCCACTCAATATCCGTTCGGAGAAACAATGCCGGCAGAAGACTTCTGGAATATCGCAGGCCGGGCCGGTCGTGTGTCTCAGGGTCAGCTAGGGGTGGTGGCGCTGGTGGCCAAAGACGAGATTGAGGCCGCCGCCCGGAGAGATTTCATTCGTCGCAACACGGGAGATTTAAATTCCGCTTTGATACAGCTTGCGCAGACAGCGGGCGACAAGCTGTCGGACCTCGGGAGAATTGTTTATTCCGATCCGGAGTGGTCGAGTTTCCTCCAATATCTCGTCCACACCTACCGCCAGATGGGCCAACCATCCAATTTCGCGGATCAGATAGAGCAGGTGCTTCGTGGAACGCTTGGGTTCGAGAAACTTCGTGCCTCGAATAACCAGTTAGCCCGTCGCTTACTGTCTGGAATCGAGGCCTACGTAACCTATCTCAGGATGCCTGGACAACCGCTGAAGCTCGTGGATAGCACGGGGTTCTCTCTCCAGAGCATCCGAACTGTCATGGCGCACCGCGGTAATATCGGGCCAGATTCATGGGATCGTGACCGCCTGTTTCGTGACGGGGACCGAACCCTGCAGGACATGATGGGAGTGCTATTGCGCGTTCCCGAGCTGCGTGAAAATCTGAACGCTGTTCTTGGTGGTAAAGCGCCGGATGGCGACAAACTCGCACTCATCTTAAAGGACTGGGTAAATGGCGAAGAAATCACAACGATAGCCGCACGCCATTTCACTGACGAAGGCACAGATCCCGTAACCGCCCTGACCAAATGCGGACAAAACCTCTTCGGGAAACTCGCTCAGACATCATCGTGGGGCCTGAACGCATTGCTGGCGATTACAGGATCCAGCCTTTCGGATGACGAACGTAGCCGTCTCGCTAACTTGCCGTCGCAGGTATTCTACGGAGTTTCTACAGACGAAGCGATTACCCTGCGTCTGCTTGGGGTCCCGCGCCGAGCCGCTACGCACCTCGCGCGAACCTTAAATATTCGCGCGGAAGAGTCCCTTCCGTCGGTCCGCCAACGTCTCGCCGCGCTCTCAGATGAACAGTGGACTACCGCGTTGGGACCTTCTGGTAACGTCTACCGCAAAGCATGGCGAATTATTGAGGGCACGGAGTAAAGTGCTGCCAACGAAGACAACTACGAAAGAGATTCTATGAAGCCCAAAGACATTACCGAAGCCAAAGACCCCGATCTACGTGCCTCCATGGCCGCCCTGCAACGGGCCGCCGAATCGGCCCGTAAGACGGCCATCCAGACCGGCACGGACCTGATCATCGTAAAAGACGGAAAGCTTACCCATGTATCCGCACAGACCCTGCGCGAGGAAGTCGCCGTCACCGCAGGAAAACCCTCATGAGCG
>CAYVDZ010000549.1:3905-4304 GCA_964450575.1 uncultured Opitutus sp. | reverse complement strand
CTTTCCTCAATATACGCGTCCCGCCGAATTTCGGGGCATGTCCGTGCCCGAGGTTCTTCTCTCGGGTAATCATGCTGAAATCGAAAAATGGCGGGCCGCCCGGCAGCTGGAAAAGACCCGGCTTTTTCGTCCCGATTTACTCAAATAACTCACAGCCATGAACCCGATTATCCAAGAAATCACCGCCTTTCAGGTGAAGAAAGACCTCACGCCGTTTAAAGTCGGCGATGGTGTACGTGTGCACACAAAGGTGCGTGAAGGCGACAAGGAGCGCGTGCAGGTTTACGCCGGGATCGTAATCGCGCGCAAGGGCGCAGGCATCCACGAGACGTTTACCGTCCGTCGCCTCAGCTACGGCGAGGGCGTCGAGCGCGTGTTTCCCGTGAATTCGCCGAACAT
>CAYVDZ010000549.1:0-3895 GCA_964450575.1 uncultured Opitutus sp. | reverse complement strand
CGCAAAAGCTGGCCATTATCGCCAAGCGCGAAGCCGCCGCGAAGGCCGCCGCGGCTCCGGCCCAGCCCGCCGAGCCGGCTCCTGCCGAAGCGAAAAGCTGAAACCAGGCCGCGGTTTGATCCGCGTCTTTGCCGAAGCGAGCCATCAACCGGCTCGCTTCTTTTTTTGCCCTTCGCTCGTCCGCGTTACGGTTCTTCTGACCCGAACGCCGCTCTCCCTTCGAGCCCTTGGTTGTTCCTCCACGGCTGTAGCTGGATCGTGGGCTGAAATTGGGGCTTTCCCGGCGCGCGCGACCTCTTTACGTTTAATCGGAATTTTATCATGACGCTGCAAACTCACCTCCTCGCCAAAGCTGCCAATCAGGCGCGTGGCCTTGCCATTGATGCCGTGCACGCCTGTTCGTCCGGCCATCTCGGCCTGCCGCTTGGCGCCGCCGATCTCGGCGCAGTCCTGTTCGGTCACGCTCTCGTGCACAATCCGGACCGTACCCGCTGGATCAATCGCGACCGTTTCATTCTTTCCGCCGGTCACGGGTCGATGTTCATCTATAGCTGGCTTCACCTGAGTGGCTACGATGTTCCACTCGAGCAGTTGAAGAACTTTCGCACGCTTCACAGCACCACGCCAGGGCATCCAGAGTTTCACGAAACCCCGGGAGTCGAGAGCACAACGGGTCCATTGGGGCAGGGCGTCGGTAACGCCGTCGGCATGGCGCTCGCCGGTCAGATGGCCGCGGCGCGTTTCAACACCCCTGAGCATCCGATATTCGATTACCATGTGGTTTGCCTCGCGGGAGACGGCTGCATGCAGGAGGGCGTAACAATGGAGGCGATCGCTTTCGCCGGGCATCAGAAGTTGGACAACCTGATCCTCATCTATGATGCGAACGACGTGACGCTCGACGCCATGGCGATCAAGACGCAAAGCGAGAATCCCACGCAGCGGTTTAAAGCGATCGGCTGGGACGTGCAAACCGTCGATGGGCACGATATGGCGGCCTTCCTCAAGGCCTTCACGAAGGCGAAGAAGAGCAAGAGTGGAAAACCGCAGCTGATCATCGCCAAGACTTTGATCGCCAAAGGCATCCCTGAAGTCGCGGGCACCGCCAAGGGCCACGGCGAAGGTGGCGCGAAGTTCGCCGATGCCGCCCGGGCCGGTCTCGGACTTCCCGCCGATCAACACTTCTTTGTCAGCGACGACGTCCGAAATTATTTCGCCGAGCACAAGACCCGGCTCATTCGCACCTGCAATAAGTGGACGAAACTCTACAAGGCGTGGCGCGAAGCTAATCCCGACAAGGTGGCGATCCTCGATTCCGCTCTTCCTGAAAATAAAAAGAGTGCCGCCGCGCTCCTCGAAAGAATCCCTGTCTTCCCGACCGATGCGAAACTTGCGACCCGTGCGGCGGGTCGGGATGTCCTTCAACCCATCGCGGCAGAGGTGCCCCTGCTGATCGGTGGCAGCGCCGACCTGTATGGTTCGACGTTGAACTATATCGCAGCCGACAAGGATTTCGATCCTGAGAATCGCGCCGGCCGTAACATCCGTTTCGGCATCCGCGAGCACGGCATGGCCGCCATCGCCAACGGCATGGCTTACGACGGTCTCTTCCGTCCGAGCATCGCGACGTTCCTCGTGTTCGCCGATTATTCCCGGCCGTCGATGCGCCTCGCGGCGCTGGCTAAGCTGCCGGTTATTTATATCTATACGCACGATTCCATTGGAGTGGGCGAAGATGGACCCACCCATCAACCGGTCGAAACGGTGTCCGGTTTGCGCGTCATTCCCGGACTCGACGTGATTCGTCCCGCCGACCCCGAGGAGACTGCCGGTGCTTTTGCCGCGGCCCTCGAGCGTACGGATGGCCCGACGCTGCTGGCACTCACGCGTCAGACACTGCCGAATCTAAACGAGATTCCGGTGGATGTTCGCCGCCAGGGAGCCTTGCAGGGCGGATACATCGCCGTGCAGGAAACGGCTCCATTGACCCACATCCTCATTGGTGCCGGCAGCGAACTCCAACTCGCGATTGCTGCTGCCAGGGAATTGGGTGCCGGCGTACGCGTGGTCTCGATGCCATCGACGTCCCGCTTCGACCGCCAGTCGGCCGGGTATCGCGAGAGCGTCTTGCCGGCTTCGTGTCGCCGGCGGGTTGCAGTCGAGGCGGGTGTGACGGCGCTCTGGTATAAATACGTCGGCCTCGACGGCAAGGTAGTCGGCATCGATCGCTTCGGCCTCAGTGCGCCGGCCCCGGCGGTCTTCAAGGAACTTGGCATCACGACGGAAGCCGTCGTCGCGGCAGTACAGTCACTATAATCAGGCTGTACCACGAAATCAGTGGCGTTAATTCGTCCAAAAAAGGTGCGGCTCCGCAGCTCCTTTTTTGCGTCGGGATCAAGCCGTTCAGACGATCCGAGGATGCTTTGGTCGCCCGGACGTCATCTCCAGTCTATGCCCTAATCGTCCGATCGCGACTGCGATTCCCCGCTGAAACTTCATTTATCCTTGTCCGGGGTGCCGTAACTCAAACGCTACGATCCAATCGGTGCTCTTCGGGGATGGGGGGAACAAGGATTTTAATTCACTCAAATCCCAGCTTGCAGTCTTCGTTAGGACCCTAACTATCTGGCGCCTTACTTCTCATGCCACTGCTCATGCTCAATGATCTTCCGCGTTACGAATGCCTGCTCGAGGCATCGCGCGAGCTGCCGGACTTGGATCCGTCCGCGACGGAAGTATTCCTGAATTTGCTGCGCGCGGGCGATGAGGCCTTCCGCGTCGTCGCGATGCATCTCGCGAAATACGACATAACGCAGGGGCGATTTGGCGTGTTGATGGCGCTGTGGGGGGTGTGTCAGCGGGAAGGTCGCGCGACGTCGTTGACCCCGGCGGAGCTCGCAGACCACACCGGCGTTACGCGCGCCACGATCACCGGTTTGATTGATACGCTGGAGCGCTCCGGGTTGGTCACGCGCACGCAGCATCCGGATGACCGCCGAATGATGTCGGTCGGGCTCACGCTGCGTGGGGAGCGGTTGTTACACAAAATCCTACCGGCGCATTTTCGTCAAATGGCATGGCTGATGGATCCGCTGAGCGAACCGGAGCGTAAGACCCTGGTCCGTCTGTTGACGAAAATACTGGGACGGGCGGCTGAGCTGCCGCCGGCCCTGGTGTCTTCGCCTGAAGCCGCACCCGCAGCTCGCCGGCTCCGGCTAGCGCGGTCTGCCTGAATTATTTTCCAACTTAGCCTGCATTCCCATGAACCTGATTTCTTCCACCGTTCGTTATATTGGCATTCTACTCCTGATCATTGTGGTCGTGGCCGGACCTCTCGTGGTGGTCCGCGTTTTTCAAATCAAGGCGATGATTGCAGCCGGCGAAAATATGGTGATGCCGCCGGAGACCGTCACCGCCACCGAGGCCAAACCGGGGCTTTGGGAAAATACCATTGCCAGCACCGGAAGTCTTGCTGCGGTCCAGGGTGTCACGGTGGGCGCGGAGGTTCCTGGTAAAGTGGTGAAGATCGGATTCGAGTCGGGCGATGTCGCGAACGCGGGCGAGGTACTCGTCGAACTCGACGTATCGACCGAGCAAGCCCAGCTCCGTTCGGCCGAGGCCAATCTCGCGTTGGCGCAAGCCAATCTCCAACGCGCCCGCGATCTGCGGCAGAACAACACTAACTCGCCGGCAGAACTCGATGCGGCCGATGCCCAGGCGAAGCAAGCTGAGGCGCAAGTGGAGGGAATTCGTGCCCTCATCCAGAAGAAGTTTATCAAGGCGCCGTTCACCGGACGCCTCGGATTACGGTTGGTTAACCTGGGTCAGATTCTGCGGGAAGGCGACCCGATTGCTACTCTGCAAACCCTTGATCCGATCTATGTGAATTTTGCGC
>CAYVDZ010000548.1:0-4304 GCA_964450575.1 uncultured Opitutus sp. | reverse complement strand
CCTGCGCATGCTCGGCAAATGGGGCAGCACCGTCACCTTGTTCGCCAACGCCACCAAGCTCAAACTCGAAGGCAACCCCGGCGCGAACTTCTCGAGCTTCATTCCAAAGAGCGGCAACTGGGGCTTCACCTTCGCCCCGAAGCGCTTCACCTTCACCGCGCGGTGGAACTATCGCGGCCTTGACAAGCGCAACCCCCTGGCCGCCTACGGTCCTAACGGCTACGATTACATCGAAGCCCGCACGGTCCTCGATGTGAACAGCTCATACCAGCTCACGAAGAAGCTCTCCTTCGTGGCCAGCGCGACGAACATCTTCAATAAACCCTTCCGCTTCCTTCGCTACGGCGACGATACGCCCGGCTATGCCAAGCTGTATGCCGAACAGGAATACGGCATCCAAATGGCCATCGGCCTCCGCGGCACCTTCTGAGTCGGAGTAGGGCGGGTTTTCAACCCGCCTTGTTCTCCGAAGAGATTACGGTCAACGCCCACCGCTCCCCGCGGTGGGCGTTTTCTTTTCCCGGACGCCACCATGCAGGTCCACGCCGAGGCGCCATCGGAGGGCCTCAGGCTTCACCCTATAGCCCTTTAAAGTGACGAAATCCTAACCGTCGAATTACAGTATCGTTATGATTCTAACAGAGTGAGTGGCGCGGCGTCAGAAGCCACATGAGTGTCATTTCCGATACACCCACCGCTTCCGCAAAATCTCCCACGCTGGCGGCCAGCTTTGTCGAACGTCTAATAGGCAGCCGCCAGGGAGGTGCTTGGATCGCGCTGATGTTCGTGATCTCCGTCGGCTTCGCCACCCGGCTCGCCTTGCTGTTTAAAGCCGCCGAGGAGGTGTCGTGGAATATCAGCCTCGTCGCCGCTTTCATCTGGGGACTGTTATTCGATCTCGCGGCAGCCCTCTGGTGGGTGCTGCCGTTCGCCCTCTTTCTCACGATCCTGCCGCAGCGGGCCTATCGCTCGCGGGTCGGTCGGATTGCAGCCCATGCCGTGCTCTTCACTGTGCTCTATGCGCTCTTTTTTGGCGCGGTCTCAGAATGGCTGTTTTGGGATGAGTTCGGTGTCCGGTTCAACTTCATCGCCGTCGACTATCTCGTCTACACGACCGAGGTGATCGGCAATATCCGCGAATCGTATCCGATGCCTGCCATCTACGGCGGCCTGTTTGCGCTGACCGCCTTGAGCTACTGGCTGGTAGCGCGCAAAGGCGTCGTCGACCCGTGGCTCAAGAGTGCCGCTGAATCGAAGGCGAAACGCTGGGTCGCTCCCGCCGGCTGGGCGGTCGCCACGCTGGTCCTCGGTTTCGGATTGCGGCAGAGCTACCTCCCGAGTTTCGCCAATAACTACAACCGCGAGCTGGCCAAGAGCGGTCCGTGGTCCCTCTTCGCCGAGTTCTGGAACAACCAGCTCGACTACGATCAATTCTACTCCGCCATGCCGATGGATGCTGCGTTCAAGCGCGTCCGGGGCCTGCTGACGCAGGATGGCTCGACGCTCCTCGGCTCCGATCCGAAAGACGTGCTCCGCCTGGTGAAGCACGAGGGGCAGGAGCAGCACCTCAATGTCATTCAGATCACGGTGGAAAGCCTCAGCGCCGACTTCATGAGCGTCTTCAACCGCGCGTCAAAGTTGATGCCGAATATGGAGAGAATCGCCGCCAGGAGCGTGGTGTTCGACCAGTTCTACGCCACTGGCACGCGCACCGACCGCGGGATGGAAGCGCTCACGCTTTCCGTCCCGCCGACTCCGGGGCGCTCCCTGGTCAAGCGACCCAACAATGAGCGGCTCTTCACGATCGGCTCCGTATTCCGCTCCCGCGGTTACGAGACCGGGTTCATCTACGGCGGCTTCGGCTACTTCGATAACATGAACTATTTCTTCGGCGAAAACGGCTACCGCGTCGTGGACCGGACCAACGTCGCCAAGGATGACATCACGTTTTCCAATGTCTGGGGCGCCTGCGACGAAGACCTGTATCGCTGGGCGTTGCACGAGTGCGACCGCGACTACGCCGCGGGAAGGCCCTTTTTCCATTTCGTGATGACGACGTCGAATCATCGGCCGTTCACCTATCCCGACGGCAAGATCGACCTGCCTTCGAAAACCTCCGGTCGCGCGGGGGGCGTGAAGTACACCGACTACGCCATCGGCGAATTCATGCGGATCGCGGAGACCAAGCCGTGGTTCAAGAACACGATCTTTGTCTTCGTGGGCGATCACTGCGCCTCGAGCGCCGGCAAGACCGAACTTCCGGTGCAAAACTATCACGTCCCCCTGCTCGTGTATGCTCCTGGTGGCCAGATTAAGCCCGGTGTGGTGCACACCGTGATGAGCCAGGTGGATTACGCTCCGACGCTGCTGGGCCTGCTGCGCTGGACGTATCCGAGTCGCTTCTACGGCCGCGATGTGCTCGCGATGGCCCCCGAGGAGCGGGGCCGAGCTTTCATCGGCAACTATCAGAAGCTGGGCCTCCTGCGCGACGGGGCCCTCGCAGTCCTGAAGCCGGTGCGACTCTCCAGCACGCACAGCTACGACCGCACGACGTACGCTCTGACGGCCCAGCCTCCCAATGAGGCGCTCATCGACGACACGATCGCCTACTACCAAACCGCGAGCTGGCTCTTCAAAAATGGAAAGCAGCGCGAGCTGACTCCGGAAGAGTGGCTGCGCTATCGGCCGACTGACACGCATGTGGCCAGCTTGAAGGAATAACCCGCCCGTCGATGGCCCGGGCTTCTCCTTCGGCTCTCCTTCATTGTCATTGCGAGCCCGAGGAACGAGGGCGAGGCAATCCAGCGCGATGGGTTCCGTCGTCACTGCGCTCCCGCAATGCCAGATGAAATACAATTTGCTGCATGTTTAGGGGTAAGGTGGTAGAAGTATTCCGGGCAGGATGCGTCGTTGCGCGCTCAATATCCGGTCAGGAGCGTCTCAGTCGCTACGCGATCCCACCTTATCGCTTCATGTCTCTGCGTTGACTGAACCGTGCGTAGAGCGCCGGGAGCAGGAAGAGGTTCAACACGGTGGAGGTGACCAACCCTCCAAGTATCACCAAGGCCATGGGACGCTCGATCTCATTCCCGGGCACATTTCCCTTGAGCACCAGCGGCAACAAGGCGAAGGCAGCCGTCGTCGCCGTCATGAGGATGGGCACGAGACGTTCTTCCGCACCCTGAAGCACCAATTGCGGGCTGAAACGCATGCCTTCCTCCTGCTCCAAATGGCGATAATGGCTCACCAGAAGAATTCCGTTTCGCGCCGCGATACCGAGCACCGTGACGAAGCCAACGAGCGACCCAAGGGAAAGCACTCCGCCGCCCAACCACGCTGCGAAGACGCCGCCGATTAGAGCAAACGGCAGCGTGAGCGCAATGAGCAGCACCAAGCGGACCGACTGAAAGTCGGCAAAGAGCAGCACGAGAATCGCCGCCAGCGAAGCTAGGCCCAGCCAAAGCAATTGAGATTGTGCGGCCTGCCGCTCGGCATACTCGCCCAAGACTTCCGGATGGTATCCGGCGGCAAACGTGATCTGAGCGACGCGCGCCTGGATGTCTTTCGCAACCGCGCCAAGATCGCGGCCCGAGACATTGCACGTCACGTCAATCCGCCGCGAAGCGCCTTCGCGTCGGATCGCATTGGGCGTAGGCACGATCGCAAGATCGGCCACATCGGCGAGCCGCACGTGCCCGCCAGCCGGCGTTTCGATGAGCAAATCGCGGAGTGTGGTGTAGTCGGCGCGCACCTGCGGCACGCTCCACACGGCCACGTCATGGACCTTCTGGTCCTGATAGACCTCACCCACCTTTCGACCGCTGATGAGCGTCGTGACGGCGGCACGCACCTGCCCCGCCGTCAGTCCGTGCAGCCCTGCCGCATCCGGGCGCAGTTTGATCGCGATCTGCGGCACGAGCGTCTGCGACTCCACTTTCAACGCGCTCACTCCGGGAATGTCCTTCAATGCCGCGCCGACGTCGGCGGCGTGCGAACGAAGCAGCGCCAGATCAGGCCCATAGATGCGCACGACGATGCTCGCGCTCGCTCCTGTGAGCACTTCCTTGATGCGCTCGCGAAGAAAGGTCAGCAGGTCGCGCACGAGACCCGGGTAACTATCCACCACCGCCTGCACCTTCGCGATGGTGGCATCGTAATCGACCTCCGGCGACAAACTGATCCAGAGCTCAGTGAAGTCCGGTCCCACGACCTCATCGGCGACCTCGGCGCGGCCGATGTGAGCACCTTGGTTGCGCACGCCCGGGATCGCGCGCAGATCCTTACTCGCCGCGAGGGTAATGCGG
>CAYVDZ010000547.1:0-4305 GCA_964450575.1 uncultured Opitutus sp. | reverse complement strand
TATTACTTCAAACCCTCGAGCAGCTTCACCGTCGGCTGGTTCCACAAAAAGCTCGAAGACTGGATCGCCGGTGGCGTTGATATCGGCACCGTCGGGACGGGACCGGACAACGGCTTTGACGGTGAATTCGGCGGCTATACCATCCTGGGAAATTCCAACGTGGGCACCGCGTTTACCCAGGGCTGGGAGTTCAGCTATCTGCAACAGTTCCAATTCCTGCCCGGCCTCCTCAAGGGCCTGCGCCTGAACGCCAACCTGACGCAGATCACGGCGCACGGCGACTACGCTTCGCCCGGCAACTACGCCAAGGACAAAAACGTGCGCGGTTTTATTCCCCGGACGATGAACACCACGGTGTCCTGGTACTATAAGCAGTTCAGCACGTCGGTGAGTTATAATTATACGGCCGAGCACATCCGGGATAATTACAACTTCGCGCAGCCTTCCCGGAACCGTTACCTGAAGTCCCGCAAAATCGTGAACGCGAGCATGCGCTATCAGTTGCGGCCAAACCTGACCGTAAACCTCGGCGTCGCCAACCTGTTCAATGAGCCCCAGGTTTACTACCGAGGCATCCCCGACCAGATGGAAACCTTCCTCGTCAACGGCACCACGATGACCGCCGGAATCGAAGGTCGGTTCTAATCCCGCCTTGGCGTCGGATCACGTCGGCCTTCTCCGCCGCGGCACCCTTTCGGTGCCGCGGCTTTTTGTTGCGGGAAGATCGAGGCCCGGGCGACGGATGTGCTTTGCCCGCATTGACCCGAACGGTTCGGAATATTCCGGTGACCGGAACACTCTTCCTTGCCACCTGATCGACCACGGTCTGGACAAACGGGAGCCTTGCCGTTTTTCTCACTGCTCGTTGGAACCTTCCCCTTGAGCGCGTTCACCGGCTCGCCCGTTTTGATTGCGGTTAGAACAAGCCCCCAAGTAATACCATGAATCGCCCGTTCCCCCATCGCGCCATCCGATCGCTGATCCTCGTCGAATCTGTCCTTTCCGCAGATCCGATCGCTCCGGCAAGGCCCCGCCGGGCTTAACCAATCATCCCCTTACATCATGAGCATCCGCCGATTTCCCGGATTTTTGTCGATAATCCTCCTCGGACTCGCTGGCGCGCTGCAGGCGATCGGCTCCGCCGCCCAACCTCGGACCCAATCCGGTCGTCCGAATATCGTGGTCTTTCTCGCTGATGACCAGGGCTGGGGAGATTTCAGCGTGACCGGAAATACCAATCTGCATACGCCCAACATTGACCAGCTCGCGGCGGACGGAGCCTTCTTGAGCCATTTCTATGTTTCCCCTGTTTGCTCGCCGACGCGTGCTGAATTTCTCACCGGGCGATATCATTTGCGGATGGGCGTGACCGAAACCTCGGAAGGCAAGGAGCGATTCAATCTGGGTGAAACCACCATTGCGGAGGTATTCAAGACCGCTGGATATACCACCGCGGCCTTCGGCAAGTGGCATAATGGCATGCAATATCCCTATCATCCGAACGGGCGCGGATTCGACGAGTTCTATGGATTCTGTTCGGGGCATTGGGGCGACTACTTCAGTCCACCGCTGGAGCGAAACGGGCAGTTGGTGCGCGGAAACGGATTTCTTCCCGATGATCTCACCGATCACGCCATGGCTTTTATCGAGCAGAACAAAACACGACCCTTCTTGCTTTATATACCTTATAATACACCTCACTCCCCGATGCAGGTGCCCGATGAATACTGGAACCGGTTCAAGGACAAACCGCTGCTCCTGCGCGGCACCGAACCGGAGAGGGAGAATATCGAGCACACCCGGGCCGCATTGGCCATGTGCGAAAACATCGACTGGAACGTGGGGCGGGTGCTGGCCAAACTCAGGGAGGCCGGACTCGAGCAGGACACGATTGTTTTATATTTCAACGACAACGGTCCCAACGGAAACCGCTGGCGCGACGGACTGAGGGGACAAAAAGGCTCGACCGATGAGGGCGGAGTGCGGTCTCCCCTCTTTATCAAATGGCCCGGTGTGATTCCACCCGGGAGGAAGATCGCCGACATCTCCGGCGCAATCGATCTTCTGCCCACCCTCGCCGACTTGGCTGGGATCCCCGCAGCGACCCAGCATGCCCTGGATGGGATCAGTTTGAAGTCGACCATCGTGGCGGGAAAGCCGAGCCAGGTAGATCGGGTAATCTTCTCGCACTGGAAAGGACGGATCAGCGCCCGCAGCCAGCAATACCGTTACACCCACAACCATGAGCTTCACGATCTGCTCGTTGATCCTGGCCAAACGAACGACCTTGCAACAGCCAAGCCGGAGGTGGCGGCCGCGTTCAAGCAACGGGTCGAACGCTGGAAGTCGGAGGTTACTTCCGCGACGAGTGACCGGCCCCGCACCTTCCCGGTCGGGCATCCGAAGTTCAAATACACTCAACTCCCGGCCAGGGACGGCGAAGCCCACGGCGGAATCCAGCGATCCAACCGATTCCCGAACAGTTCGTTCTTCACCCACTGGAACTCGCTCGCCGGGAAAATCACCTGGCCCATTGAGGTGCTCGCAGACGGCACTTTCCAAGTGGAGATATATTATAGCTGTCCCCCGGGTTCGGAAGGTTCGGAACTCAGGCTTTCCTTTGGCGATAGCAGCCTGCTCACCCGGATTAAAGACCCGCACAATCCGCCGCTCATCGGGATGCAAAACGACCGGGTGGCACGGTCTGAATCCTATGAAAAGGACTTCAAGCCCTTGCAGGCGGGCGTTATCAAGCTGAAGCAAGGCGAAGGCGAACTCAGCTTGCAGGCATTGAGCATGCCAGGGAAGGAAGTGATGGATTTTCGAATGCTGATGTTAACGAGAATAGACTGAGGACGAACCAGCGTCGCGACACGATGGGACATCTGTGTGCCACCCTCCGCTGCGGTCATCCTCCCTGAAAGTACCGAAGAAGAATACCTGACAAAAACGTCAGTTGACCGCACTGGAGTCGTAAGAGACTGTCGAAGCAGATTCTCCTCATGCCTGCAAACAAACCCCCTTCGTTCTGGCTGCACGTGGTCGCCCTGTCAGTTCTCACGCCAGCCACGATCCACGCGCAAGCTATCCCGGGGACCCAAGCTCAAGCCACGCCCGGCGCATCGCCCGCGGTTACTGAACCAGCCATCGTCCTATCCCCTTTCACCGTCTCGGAAACGGAGGACACCGGATACGTTGCCACGAGCTCCATGGCCGGCACTCGCATCAACACCGATCTGCGCGACCTCGCCGGATCGATTTCAGTTGTGACCAAGGATTTCATGTCCGATCTGGGCGCCACCAATGCCGAAGACCTCCTGGTTTACACCCTCGGCACCGAGATCGGCGGCCCGCAGGGGAATTTTGCCGGCGCGGAAGTGGGAGGCGGACACGTCGAATTTACCGGCGCGATCCGTGACCCGCAATCGGCTAACCGCGTTCGCGGCCTCGCCGCCGCCGACTTCACGCGTAATTTTTATTTAACCTCCATTCGCTTCGATTCGTATAACACGCAGCGCGTGGACATCAATCGTGGCTCCAACGCCATTCTGTTCGGCCTCGGGAGCCCTTCAGGAATCATCAACAATCAGCTGATCCAACCGACGTTTCGCCGCAAGGCGTCCGTGGAACTCGAGTATGGTAGTTTCGGCAGCGGGCGCGTCGTCCTCGACGTCGACCAACCCCTGATCAAAGAAAAGCTGGCCGCGCGTTTTGCCTTTGTCGATCGCCGGGGCCGGTTCGAACAGGATCAGGCCTTCGAGGACGAGGAGCGCTACTTCGGCACGATCGCGGCTCGTCCCTTTCGCCAGACGACGCTGCGCGCGAGTTATGAAGTCGGAGAGATCGACGCGAATCGTCCACGGATCGATCCGCCCCGCGACACGTTGACCCGCTGGTGGGACTTCGGCAAACCCACCCACAACCCGGCGGAGAACAACTTCAACACCATCAACCGCGATTTCCTCCGCGGTCCAGGCAACTGGTTCAGCACGCTGGGCCTGATCTATGAGGATTCCAGCAGTCCGACCCCCTCGAACTCGTTTTATGCCTGGCAAAACATTCAGCGCAACGGACGGCCCTTCGCGGCCAACTACGTGTCGCTCACGACGGGCGAACAGTACGCCAACAGCCCCTCCTTCCCCAAGCCGTTTGGCTCGTATTACCGCAATAACCAGATCACGGACCCCACCATCTTCGACTACCGCAACAATCTCCTCGACGGACCGAACAAGGCGGAGTGGGAAAATTTCCACGTGTTTGACGCCAGCCTCGAACAGACCTTCGACTACCCACTCGGTCGGGGCG
>CAYVDZ010000546.1:0-4307 GCA_964450575.1 uncultured Opitutus sp. | reverse complement strand
TATCAATCCGGCGCACCCAAATTGAACGAGAAATGGTTTATTGAAGAGAAATCCAAATAGCCGACTTATTCCGAGGCAAACCGAAGGGGCAGGGGCTGAAAAAGGGGTCAAACTTTGCACTTGTGACTGAGGCGGGGGTGTCGCACAGCAAGGGGCCGATCCGAGGGGGTCAGTCCGCTAGAAGTTAATTCCTCTGCGAAAGGTACCGAGGGTCGTGCCGAAGGAAGCATGGCTTGACTGTTTGCCAAATGGGCTGGTCGAAGGGCATGTTGTGATTGTTGACATTTTGGCTTGGAAACCGGCGCCAGCAACCGAGTTGGCTAAACCCCTCCCGGCCGGACCCCTGAAGATCCAGTTTCCTATCGGTTATCGGTAACGGGGCTGATGTCCGATGTCTGAGGTGATACAGACATTCCTGTCTGTTCCGTTCCCCCCGATTCCGTGGCCTAGGCGCAAACGACGCCAAGCGCAGTCAATCCAAGGCACAGACAGGAATGTCTGTGTCACCCCGGGCAATCCATTCGCCGCTTTCCTTCGCCGCCTTCCACGTATTACGTGATTTGGATCATGGTCGAATCCGCCGTCCTTAATCACGCCGCCCGCATCCTGACCGCTGTCGCCCAGGAAAATTGACTAAACCCCTCCTGGCCCAACCCCTGAAGATCCAGTTTCCAGCTCCAGCCGCAAAGCACAGCCGGCTCTTGTTTTAAGGATGCCGCCGAGAGGGTATGGCTTTAAGTTTTTCAAGAAACTTCCGATTGACGGCGCATGGACGAGTGCTGAATCACGAGCCAATCGATCGACCGAAAAATTCAAAGCCCCCGGTCGACTGGTTCCCTCTGATCGAGTCAGTGAATTCGCCTTCAGAAACGATCAGCGGGCTGCCCCTTTCCCCGTCAAAAACCATGATGGGAGAAATGCGAGCCCACGGGATCGGTGAATGAGGGCCCAGATCATGAGTGCTTTAGCCACGAAATCCGAATCTCCTTATCCAGTGCCTTGAATTCCCGATCACCGGTGACGAGCTGGGCCTTTCTCTCCCTGGCAAGCGCGGCGGCGAAGGCATCAGCAAGACTCATTTTATGGCGGGCCTTGAATTCAGCCGCAAGATTGGCGAGATCGCGATTGGCCGGATGGAACTCAATCGGTAGAGTAGGGAGATCGCGTTCAATCTCTTTCCAACGCTCTGCGCCATCCTTCCTGATCACGACGTATTTTACTTCGGCGTAATTGACCTCGGTCATATGTAGCGGCACGTCGCGATTACTGGCCTCTTCAAGCAAAGCCGCGACCTGATCCTCGCCTGCTTCACCCCGCAGGAACGAGAGGAGAGCATAGCTATCAAGAACCGACGCGGCCATGTTTAGATTCCTCGCGTTCGCGTTCCTCGCGTTTGTGGTCAGCCCACTCTTGAGTGAAGGGCTTGGAGCCTGGTTTACGCTTGAGGATTCCACGAAGCCGGTTGATCGAATGCCGGGTCACTGGCTTGAGGAGGATTCCCTCTGGAGTGGCTTCGACCACTGCTTTCGTGCCGTCTTCGATATGATACTGCTTCCGCAAGCGAAGCGGTATCACGACTTGTCCCTTAGTCGTAAACCAGACGGACTCATGGGATGGAGTTGCGCTCATGGCTACAGTAAAGACACGGGCATTAAATCCGTCAAATTGTTAAAGTAGGAATGGCTACAGAAATCCTACTTAGCGCATCGGGACTTCGGGGCGGGCTCGGAAACGTCAGGTGAACCGGAGCGGACTGACCCCGTACAGCACCGCCCAAAGCCCTGGCACTCAATCGACTCGACTTTCATTGTAATCGGGGCGTGGTGGTCATTGACCAAAATCGTGAAGCGCGCATCGGGACCTCCATGCTCCACCAACACTTATGCACCGCAAAATCGCCGCCGATTCTTGAAGGAACGGCGTTCTTTCACTCCGTTTCCGATGTCGTGAATATATGCGAAACATTTTGGCAAAGCAACGACTGTACACATCCCGACAGATGAATCCGAAACGGCCTTTCCGGTTCCTGCCCAGCCTCCTCCGGCCATTTCCCATGCTCGCAGCCTGCCTGATACTTACGGGTTGTGGTCAGCAGGAAGCCCAGATCGAGCAGGCGGCACGCGAACAATTGATGCTCGTCGGCAATAGCGCCGAACCTTCCGACTTGGATCCCCACACCGTCACGGGAGTCCCGGAAGACAATATCATATCAACCTTGTTCGAGGGCCTGACGCGCCTCGACCCGGGAACACTCGAAGCGCGGCCCGGAGTCGCGGAGCGGTGGGACGTATCCGCGGACGGCCTCGTTTATGTGTTTCACCTCCGGTCGGATGTTCGATGGTCCGACGGGACACCCCTGACCGCCCGGGATTTCCACGCTTCCTTCCGCCGCATCCTCTCGCCCGCACTGGGGTCAGACAACGCCGACCAGATGTACCCTGTGATTAATGCGGAATCGTATCACAAAGGCACGCTGAAGGAATTCAACGATGTCGGCTTCCGGGTGGTGGACGACCGCACCCTGGAGGTCCGCCTACGCCACCCAGCCGCATTCCTCCTGCAATCGGTGGCCTCGCGCAGCTGGATTCCCGTACCGATGCATGTGCTCAAGAAGTTCGGTCCCATCGACCGGCCTGGCAACCGGTGGACCCGGCCGGGTAATCTTGTCAGCAACGGGCCTTTCATGCTGCACGCGTGGCTGCCGAATCAACACGTCGAGGTGCGCCGCAATCCCGCGTATTGGAACGTCCAGGCAGTCCGGCTCAATGGCGTCCGCTTCGTGCCGATCGAAAGCCGGACTTCGGAAGAGGCGGCATTCCGCGCGAGGCAGCTGCACCGGACGCAGCATGTTCCGCTGAACAAGCTTCCGATTTACCAGCTTGAGACTCCGGAACTGCTTCAGGTCCATCCGTATTCGGGAGTCTATTACTTTAACTTCAACGTCAACCGGGCTCCTTTCAATGATGTGCGGGTGCGGCAGGCCTTTGCGATGGCGGTCGACCGGGAAAGCATCGTGCGCAACATCACCTTGGGCGGCGAAACCCCCGCCTATCATTTCACCCTTGAAGGGGTGGGCAATTACGTGAGTCGGTCGCGGACCAGGCTGGATTTCGACGAGGCCCGCCGGCTGCTGGCGGAGGCGGGTTACCCCGGGGGCGTGGGGATGCCGCCGATCACGCTGCTTTACAACACGGCGGAGAACCATCGCGCAATTGCGGAGGCCGTGCAGCAGACCTGGAAGCGGGAACTCGGGGTCATGATGACCCTCGAGAACCAGGAGTGGCGGGTGTACCTCGACAGCATGAGCCAAGGGAATTTTCAGATCAGCCGCGCCGGCCTGATCATGGACCCGTTTGACCCTTCACAATTCCTCAAGGTGTTCCTCCGCAATTCCGGTTTCAACCGGACCGGCTGGTCGGACCCGGAATACGACCGGCTCTATGAAGAGGTCATGCAAACAACCGACGTGGAGAAGCGGCTCGAACTGATGCAGCAGATGGAAAAGATTCTCACCGATGCGATGCCCATCCTGCCGGTGTATTACTATGTGAATCAGTTTCTGATGCGCCCCAGCGTTCGCGGCTGGACCAACAACCTGATCGCGCTGGGCCCGTATGACCGGACGTGGTTGGACTGACCGGTCGGCGGCGACGGTGTTGACGGATTCGGCGAATGGATTTTGACTTGGGCGCGGGGCATTTCCTCGTGCCCGTATCACCAGATCGTTCCACCAGAAAACTGTTTCGCTTCGCGGGGTCGCCCCCAAGTCCCATCCCCGGCCGCATCGCGCAATAAAATCAGATTTGCTCCCTCCGCGAAGATAGGTGACATGGTTTCCTCTTGCCGATGCTTCGCTCTCCTTCTCGCACCGTTCTGACTCTCGTTTTCGCCGGCCTGTTGCCCACCGGGGTCTCCTTCGCCGCTGACTCCCCCCTGGCTCCGCGGGAACCGGCAAAACTGGTGGCGGAATTCTGCGCCAGTTGTCACGGCCCGAATCTGACCGGAAATGTCGCGCCCAACCTTCTGGATACACAGTCCAACCATGGAACGGACGAGGAGAGCGTGTATCGCAGCATTCGTGATGGCTGGCCCCTCACGGGAATGACGGGTTTCAGCCATTTACTATCGGAGGTGGAGATGCGTTCCCTCGTCACGTATATAGGGCGGCAGTCCAACGCCTTTCGCTTCGGCCGAATCCCCGCACCCGTCCCGCCCAGCGAGGCGCCGCGAAAGAGCGAACTCCATACGTTCCGCGTCGAGACGCTCGCCGACGGCCTCGATACACCGTGGGGCATTGCCTTCCTCCC
>CAYVDZ010000545.1:1848-4317 GCA_964450575.1 uncultured Opitutus sp. | reverse complement strand
ATTCCGTGATGCTCCGCCACCTCGTCGGGATCTTCGCGGGCCGCATGCCGCCCGTCGGTTCCAACGAGCGCGATCGCGGGGCCGAGACGCTCCTCAGCCAATGGATTGCCGACGTCGCGCGGCCGCAACCGGCGAGCCGGTTGCTCAATCTCGCCGCGCGCGCGCAGGTCGGCACCGGTGCCGATGTGCTCATCCCCGGTTTCGTGATCGGACCCGGCGCGCCGAAGACCGTGCTCATCCGCGCCGTCGGTCCGACGCTCGGCGCGTTTGGCGTCGGTGGAGTGCTCGCCAGCCCTGTGCTCACGCTCTTCGACGCCGACCAGCGGAACATTGCCACCAATACCCGTTGGAGCACCGCCACCAACGTCGCCGAAATTCGCACGACGGCGCCGCGCGTTGGCGCCTTTGCCCTGCCTGATGGCAGCGCCGATTCTGTCGTGCTCGCGACCCTCGTGCCTGGTGCCTACACCGCGCAAACGGCCGGAGCCAACACCACCACAGGCGTCGGTCTCGTGGAAATTTATGATGCCGATCTCACCGCCGGCATCGGCACCTCACGTCTGATCAACACCGCGGTCCGTGCGCAGGTTGGCACGGGTGCCAACGTGCTCATCCCTGGCCTCGTCGTGAGCGAGGGCGCGCCAAAGACCGTGCTCATCCGAGCCGTCGGCCCCGGCCTCGCGGCGTTTGGCGTCGGCGGCGTGCTCGCCGAGCCCGTCGTCGCGCTCTTCGCCGGGGCCGAGAGTTTTCTCACCAACCGCAGCTGGGCCAACGCTGCCAATTCCGCCGAGATCCGCACCACCGCCGCGCGCGTCGGCGCCTTCGCCCTTGCCGAAGGCAGCAAGGACAGTGTGATCCTCGCGAGCCTCAGCCCCGGCGCCTACACCATCCAAGTCAGCGGCGCCAACGGCACCTCCGGCGTCGCCCTCGTCGAAGTTTACGACGTGCCTTAAACGGAGCGGCGCTTTCCCAAGCGCTGTATCTCGGCGATTGGAAAACGCCGCTCCACTCAATCCTCATCCCCGCCCACGCTCAGCGACTGCCCGTTGTCCTTCGCGCCGAGCTTCAGGATAAACGGTGCCGCCGTTTTCGCCCACGCTTCGGCTTTCGGAAAACTCGCCGCGCCCTCCGCCCGGCACGAGCGCAACATGTCGGTGTCGATCACCCCGGGATTCAGCGGATTATATAGATGGGGACTGCCTGTTATAACAATGTCCCTTGATATTTTGACTGTCATTGCGGGAAGCGGAGCGACGAAGCAATTGAGCTGGATCACCCCGGCGCGCTTCGCGCCCCTCGTGATGACAATCGTCTACATTATACGGGCGATTGGTATAATCCGTCTGGTCGCTGCGGCGAACCCATTCCGCTGCGCGACCGACTCAAGAGGTATCGGGTTCGAACCGTGAACGGTAGTGTCACGTAATACGTGACGTTATGGCGGGTCGGCTCGGAGCAGGGCGGCGAACTCCGGGGTCATGCGCCGGGTCAAATTCGAGCCTTCTCGAATTTGGAGGAAACAGGGAAGGCGGTGCTCGGTTGCGAAACGGAACGCCTCCTCGGTGCCCATGACAAAGAGCGCGGTCGCGAGTGCACTCGAGGTCGCGCACGAGGCATGCACGACACTCACGGCGGCGAGTGAGCTGCTCGCAGGTCGTCCCGTTCGCGGATCGATGATGTGGCCGTATCGCTCGCCGTTAAGGGTGAAGAAATTTCGGTAATCACCCGACGTGGAAAGGGCCTGTCCCTTCAGATCGATGACGGCGGACGGCGAGGGATTGTCGACGTCAGCGGACTCGATGGCCATGTACCAATCAGATTTAGATCCAACCCGGTTCGGTGACGTTGCGCGGCCTCCTAAACTCGCGCGCGTGTCGCCGCCGATCTGAACGAGATGCGTGGCCGCCCCGTTGATGGCGGTGGTGAGCAGGCGACTGACCTCATCAGCGGCGAAGCCCTTGGCCAGTGAGGAAAAATCGGCTTCGAGGTTCGCGGACAATTTGCGCAACGCCGGCGGATGTAATCGCACTTCGAGACTTCGCCAGTCGACGGATAAACGGATGGAACAAATCTCGTTTTCGTTCGGCAGAGAATTACCCGAGCGTCGTTGCGGTCCAAAACCCCAGAGCCTTACCAAGGGCGCGACGGTCGCGTCGAAGGCCCCCAAGGTGAGTTCGCTGATTCGTCGCGATTCGGCGGCCACCGTCGCCATCTCCGGCGAGACGGAAATCCAGTCGGGGTGGGGGCGAGCGTTTGCGTTGAACTGCGACAATTCCGAGCGCGTGCGGTAGGTCGAGAATTGTTGTTCGAGTTGCTCGAGCCGTTCGCTGATCGCCCGCTCCAGTGACGCGGCGTCGATCGGCTGATCAGGGCGGATGGTCACCGACCAGGCGGTGCCCATGGCGCGACCACGGAGGGTGATGCTTTCCGACGCGGCTTGGGATAACGCGGGAACCGGGAGGAGCGCCG
>CAYVDZ010000545.1:0-1838 GCA_964450575.1 uncultured Opitutus sp. | reverse complement strand
GGCGCAAATCCAGGGGGCGAAGCGTACCCGGTTCATGACCCGGGTACACCCTTCAGCCACGTGATGATGGGTAGATAGTGCCAGTTGATCGCGACGGCCACGCCGACAAACGCGAGGGACATCAGGTCGCGGCGCGAGAAGTGGTCAGTCTTGCCGCGGGCACGGACAAAGGTGAGTAGCGCGCCGGTCGGGCATCCAAAACGGCAATACGCCTGCGGCACGAAGAACGAGGCGACGAGGCCGATGCCCGCGACCGCAAGCGTGGCCCAGCCCGCCGACTTGATCAGGTAGGCGTGAAAGGGCTCGATGCCGGCGAGGTCAAAAGGGGGCGCGAGCAGCGCGATCACGAGCGTGAAGAGTAACAGGGCAAACGGCAGATACTCCAGACCGCGAACGACGCCGGCCGAAAGCGTGACATTAAACCGCGCGGGTCGAAAGCGGCCGATTAATTCCTGGGCGGCGCCATGCGGGCAGATGTGGTGACAATAAAGAGGCTTCCGGGAAACCCAGGGCACCATCAAGGCCGCGGCGCCGAGTAACACGAGACCGGGCGCGGTGCTCCACGGTACTCCGGCGCGCGCCCAGCCGGCGAAGAGGGTTTGCGCGAGCAGGTCGCCACTGATGAAGCCGACGTAGACAATGAGCGCGATTTGAAACGGCCGTTTCCAGCGATGCCGCCACGCGGGTTTGCCGAAGGCCATGACGCTCGCCGCGCCGATGACCGCGAGCATGCCCCAGTCGCGCCAGCCGAGGCGAAGGGCGGGTCGCTCCGCAATCTCGCCGCGACTCAGTTGCAGGCGGGCTTTGACGCTCTGCGCGATGGCCATACTCGTCATCGTGGCGCCGGAAACGCCTTCGATGCCGGCCTGCTTCAAGTTGAGGTCGGCCGCGGTATCCCACGACATGCCATTCCATTTTTTGAGGAATCTTCGATCCGTCACGACGTCGCCGACATGTTCCTTGGTGTCGTCGGAGGCGTGGACTTTGATTCCGAGAATCTTCCAATTCGGATCGAGCACGACCAAGGCGTCGGTGACGCCGCAGTAGCCAATGATGTCGCGGCAATGGGGTTGGGTGCGCACGACATAACCGATCTCACGTTCGTCACGATCGAGGACAAAGAGCCCGTCGCGTTCGGAGCTATCGGGCCGCAGCGTCACGGCCGCGGGCAGCAAAGAGACGATTTCGCTGACCAGAATTGGCGAGTCGCCGTGGGTTTTTTGACGCAGCGCCAAATCGCGTATCAGCCAAACGACTACGGCGACGATGAAGAACCGATAGAGCTGGAGGGCCACCTGTCCAACCAGCGAGCGTCCGGAAGCAGGCTTCAGTGCGGAGCGGTGGTGCGGCCCTGAGTTAAGCACGGAGGACACGGGGCGATGCAATCAGAACCGAAAACGTGAGTTTCGAGAACCGACAAACGCGCAAACTTGAAACAGTAGGTAACGGAGAGAACGAAGCGGGACACGTTTTCGGACCTGATGCTGGCTTCACGTCAGAATCTCTTTGACCACGCGGGCCGGCTCCACGCCGGTGAGGCGCTGGTCCAGGCCCTGGGACTTGAACGAGAACTTCTGGTGATCGATGCCCAGGCAGTGCAGCAGCGTGGCGTTCAGGTCGTGAAGGCTGACCGGGTCGCGGATAATATTATAGGAGAAGTCATCTGTCTCGCCATAGACCAAGCCGCCCTTCACTCCGCCACCGGCCATCCAGACGCTAAAGCAGCGTGGGTGGTGATCGCGGCCGTAATTGGTTTTGGTCAACGCGCCCTGACTATAGACAGTGCGGCCAAATTCACCAGCCCAGACCACGAGCGTGTCATCGAGCAGTCCGCGTTG
>CAYVDZ010000544.1:0-4318 GCA_964450575.1 uncultured Opitutus sp. | reverse complement strand
CCACCGACAACGGCACCTCCTCCGGCGAAAAAGTATATAACGCCGGCATGCGCGGAAAGAAAGGCAGCGAATACGAGGGCGGCCACCGCGTGGCGTTTCTCGCCCACTGGCCGGCGGCGGGTTGGACCAAGCCGCACCTCAACGACACCCTCTGCCACGCGGTGGACATCGTTCCAACGCTCCTCGATATCACGGGTGCGCCCACTCCCGCGGGCTTGAAATTCGACGGCATTTCCCTCCGTCCGCTGCTCGAACCGACCGCGAAAAATCCCGCGTGGCCGCACGAGCGCATGCTGGTCACCGACTCCCAACGCGTGCGCGATCCGATCAAGTGGAAGCAAACCGCCGTCATGTCCGGCCCGTGGCGCCTCGTGAACGGAAAAGAACTGTATGACATCCGGGGCGACCCCGGCCAGCAGCGAAATCTCATCGAGGAACAAGCTGCGCGGGCCGCGACGATGCGCGCGTTCTACGACGCATGGTGGGCCGAACTCGAGCCGACGTTCGCGCAGACGACCGAAATTTACCTCGGCCATCCCGAGCACCCCGTCGTCAGCCTCACGGGCCACGATTGGATTCAAGAGGCACTGCCGCCGTGGAACCAGCAGCACATTCGCCAGGCCGATGGTTTTGTCCCGGCGCGAGCGGCCGCAAGCAAGAACAAGAACGCGAAAGTGGCCCCCACGAAATCCGTCCACACCGGTCACTGGGCCGTGAAGGTCGTCACCCCCGGCCGCTACGACATCAGCGTTCGCCGCTGGCCCGTCGAAGCGAATCGCCCGATCACCGCCGCGCTGCCCGCCGGTGCCAACGTCCCCGGTGGCGACGTCGCGTTTCGGGCTCATGCGGGCGTTGCGATTCCCGCGACCACCGCGACGCTGCGCGTCAACGGCCGCGATGTCGGTTCGCAACCGGTGCAAGCCACCGATACCGCGATCTCATTCACAACGACGCTGCCCGCGGGTTCGCATCAACTCGCCCCGGTCTTCCTCACCGCCGACGGCCATGAAGTCGGCGCTTACTACACCGTCGTCACGAAGCTCCCCTGATCTGCCGGTCTCATTTCTCCCGATCCCGCCCCGGCAGTACGGTGTTAAAGATCGTCACACGTTTAGTGGGTTCTCGCACTCCGCGCCACCGCTGCCCGGCGGTTCTGCTGGCATTCCTGGCCTTCAGTTCCGGCGGCCACGCGGAAACGTCGCCGAAGACGCTCTCGCTTGATCAATTGGAGCGGCGCCTCACGGAGATCGATGCGCGTCTCGCTGGTCTGCCCAACTACACGATTGGCGCGGGCATTGGCCCCATCGGGTATCGCTCCGTTGCCCACGATTCCGCCCATCAGCCGGAGTGGATTGAAATCAACTTTGAGCAAGCGGTGGCGCTGGATGAGATTGTAATTGTTCCAACGATACGACGCGATGCGGTCGCAGGATTTCAATCGGATGCTTTTCCCACGGCCATGCGGATTATCGCCGGCCAAGCGGGCGCCCGGGACGGTCGCGTCGTCGCAGATTATACAGGCGGGAAAACCGACCGCCTCGCGCCGCTAAGGCTGCCTTGGGATGGCACGCCCGTGACCTGGATCCGGATCGAAGCCGGCACGCTCGGCACGCGCAAGTTCGACGGCAAATACGTGCTGCAATTCGCGGAAGTGATGGCATTTTCCGGCCAGGAAAACGTGGCGTTACGTCGACCCGTCCAAACGTCGTCACCGGCTACGCCCCCGGCTGGTCCGTGGTCGGAGTCCCATCTCACCGACGGTCTTGTACCCTACTTGATGGCAGCGCCGGATGGGAAAGGAAGCGTCGCATTCGTGAGTGCCTACGAATCGGACGACACGCCGATCATCATGATCGATCTCGGGGCCACCGAGCGCCTCTCGCGCCTCCACCTGCACACGGTCGACCAGAGCGATACCGTGCCGCAAGCCTTTGCCGGCGACTTCGGCGTGCCCAAATTTCTAATCGTCGAAGGCGCGCAGAAACCGGATTTCTCCGATGCGCGAACGCTGCTCGAGTTTCGACATGAAACCATCTACGACGTGGGCCCAATGCTGATGTGGAGCTTCCCCGCGACGGATTGCCGCTACGTCAGGCTCAAAGCCGTGGAGCGGGGCGCGAACCTGACCTACGGCCGATCCCTCGAGGGGTTGGGTTTTGCCGAAATCGAATTGTTTGCGGCGGGACGCAATGTCGCGCTCGACCAACCCGTCATCACCAATCTGGCTTCTCCAACCGGCCTTCGCCGGGTTTCAAACCTCACCGATGGGAAAAACTTCTATGGCTCGATCCTGCCGGTGCGAACGTGGCTGAATCAACTGGCGGTCCGGCATGATCTCGAGGCGGAACGCCCCCTCGTAGTCGCGGAAATTGCCGCACGCTACGCGCGGCACCGCGCGAACTTTTCCCGTCTCGCGTGGCTCAGCGCCGTGCTTGCAGTAGGTATCATCGCGATTGTCGTCGTGGATCGTTGGCTGCGCCGCCGCGCCATCGAACAAACCCGCAATCGCATCGCCGCCGATCTCCATGACGAGTTAGGCGCCGATCTTCATGCGCTGGGTTTATTGACCGACCTCGCGCACCGCGCGCAAACCGACGCTGCCCGGCTAACCGACCTGCTGCAGCGGATGCGCGGCTTGACGGAGCGCGCCGGAAAAGCCGCGCGCCGCTGCACGAGCATGATCGAAGCGCCCAGCTCGCTGGAAAGCGTGACGTCGGAGTTGCGCCGCACGTCGGGTCGGATCCTGGCGGACTTAACCCACTCGCTTGAGATCGACGGCGAAGAGGAACTGCACCGCATGGCGCCGCGACGTCGCATCGACTTCCTGCTGTTTTACCAGGAGTGTCTCGTAAACATCATCCGCCATTCGAATGCGACTGAAGCCTGCACGATCGTTTCGGGAGCAAACGGACGCGTCAACTTAACGGTCACTGACAACGGTCAGGGATTTTCGGGTAATGCACCCGCGTCCCTCAAGCGGCGTTCACGTTTGCTCGGAGCGAAGCTCGAGACCGGACGGGTGGAACCAACCGGGTTTCGCGTTCACCTGCAACTTCGCGTCCACCGCTTCCGCCTTCTATGAGCCAACGAACCATCAAGATCATGCTCGTTGAAGACAACCCGCGCTATCGTGAGGTGGTCGCGTTGTCGCTGCAAGGCGTCCCCGACCTTCATCTCAGCAGCCAATTTGGAACCGCTGAAATTGCGCTGCGCACCCTGCGGAGCCTGCCGCCGGCGGATCGTCCCCAAGTCGTGCTCCTCGACTTGCGGCTCCCCAGCATGGACGGACTCGTTGCACTGCCCCAGTTCTTGTCCGTGGTGCCTGAGGGCAAGGTCATCATCCTGACGCAGTCGGATGAGGAGTCGGACGTACTGCGCGCCATCTCTCTTGGGGCTTCGGGCTACTTGTTGAAAACGTGCACGGCCGATCAGATTATCGAAAGCATCCGGAGTGTCTGGAGTGGCGGCGCGCCACTGGACCCCGGTGTCGCCCGCTATATTCTCAAGCAAGCCAAATTGAGTCTACCCAAAGCGGGCGCGGAAGCGCTGCTCACCCAGCGGCAGCTGGAGATCCTCACGTTGTTGGGCGAGGGCCTCGTGAAGAAGGAAATCGCCACCCGCCTCGGCATTGGTTACGCCACCGTGGACGAACATATCGCTAATATATACCTCCGGCTCCGCGTCCATAATGCGGCGGCCGCCGTCAATCGCGCCCACGGACTCGGGCTTCTAAAGTCCGAACCGTAGTCCACGACAACTCTCCATAAACGGGCCACCGACATCTTGTCGATGCATCCGATTCGACCGCACCGGCAGGAATGCCGGTGTCACGGATCCGAAGTGGAGCGTGTTGTCCCGAACGCGTTGCGAAGCTGGAGTAGGACTTCCCTCCGAAATTCTCCTCTTCGTGCGCCCGTTACGGATCGATTACAGCTCCGAGTGACACTGACATTCCTGTCTGTGCAGGATCCAGTCGGGAGCCAAACTCCAGGAGCGCGTCGTCCCCAACCCGCTTCCGAATGTCGGATCGCGTGTTAGAGGCTTGGGGACAAGCTGCTCCACCCCAATCGCTGGAGTCCGGCTGAGCCCAATTGGGTTCGGCGCACATCCCGTTTTTCATCGCGAGGAGCGAAGCGACGAGGCGATCCAGCTGATTGCTTCAGCGCTACGCGCGTCATCAGGACGTCGTGGCTACACTATTATTTATTCCCTCTAGGAGTCTGTCGGACTTAGCCCGTCGAAGGCGTCTATAGCTGCATATAGGGCGTTCTCGACTGACTCCGATGGCGAATATCGCGCTACAGATGGCTCTAATTTC
>CAYVDZ010000543.1:0-4320 GCA_964450575.1 uncultured Opitutus sp. | reverse complement strand
GAAACGCAAGGCGCGGCGGCGAAGGTTTTTTGTGGATACGGCGCGCCGGGAATGCGTGCGCGTGGGTGTGCGCGTGGCTGGTTGTACGGAGATTGGACTTGACCGGGGAACGAAAGCCACGTCCGGGGACCGGGCTTCCGCCATGGAACGGCGGTTACTCCACCACGGCGAGCGGGCGGCGAACGATCGTGTTCAACAGCTTGCCCTTGAGCACGTGCGTTTCCCACAACGGAAGCAGCGCGTCGCGTTTGCGGAAGCGCGCTTCGTCCGAGGCGCGGGTAATGCGCTCGATCGAGCCGGGGGACTGCGCGGTGGCGACCGTCTGGTCACTAAAGAGGCTGGTTTTTTCCACCACCGCGATGCAGACGCCATCGCTCGGGCGCTCATTGCGGATGGCTGCGAGATATGCGTCGAAACTGCGCAGCTCCGAGGCGGAGATCACGCGTGGCCGCCCCGTCAATTCGTCGAGGGCGCGACCCGGAGCCAGAATGACTTCGAGCTGCTTGCCCGTCCACGAGGAGTCGATCGGAATGTCGATGGTCTCGCGTTGCGCGGAACCCTGCCAATCGCGCCAGGCGATCGTCGCCTGGATGGTTTGTCCGGCTTCAGCGACGGTTCGAGACAGCTGGAACATGTCGAGCGTAACGGCCGGGTTCGTCTCGAGGGGCTCGATCGAAAACGAGACGTGATCGGGAAACGTTTTGGCATACGGATTCTGGAGGTTGGCCGCGAGCCCCTGAATGAACTCGTTCAGGCCCTGGGCAAAGCCCTGCGGCCCGGAGTAGAGCGTCTGCATCGCGAGCCTGGCCGAGGAAGGGAAACTCACGTCACTCGTGAGCCGGAAACCATTGGCGAAGCCGCCATCGTTGGACCCGAGAATCGCCTGGCTGACGCCGGCGGCGACGATCACGGGCGTGAGTTGTTGCTGACGTGCGACGGAGAATTTCAACGTGCGGGGAGCACCGCGGGTGGGCGTGACGGTGACCTCCACTTTGGTCATGGCCGGACCTTCGCCCAGCGTGCCGGAGACCGCAGAGAGCCGGTCCTGCGTGATGGTTCCGATGATGGCGCCGGTGTTGGCGATTTTCACCGACTGCATCTGCGACGGAAGAATCGTGATGATTTCCGAAGCGCACATGGGAAGGGCGACCTCACCCAGGGAGAGCATGGGATGTCCGAAAGCCGTGACGCGATTGCCGTCGACGCGGGAAACGGTGCCGGTGCCCGCCAGGGTGATGTCGCCGGTGGCGAGGGCGACGGCGACGGCGCCGCCTGGCTGGAGCGCGGCGCGCTGGGCGGCGACCGAGGCTTCCTGCGATTGCAGCGTGGCGGCGGCGGGCATGCTGGAGCTCTGCGTGCTGCCGCCCAGTGCGGTGGCGCTGAGGCCGAGGGCGGCGAACCGAGGTGCGAACAATTCGGATACGGCCGGGCTCAATCCGCCCAACGTGAACACCGGTTGTAAGGGCTGATAGGGCGAAAACTCGTTTGCGGTCCGAACCGGGATCTCACTCGCGCCCTCAATGCCGACTAGGAAACTCGGCGGCGCAGAAGTCTTGTCGCGGACCTCCGAGAGATCGGCTGCGGGGGTGAACCCGGCGTGGCGCACCGTTTCGAAGCGCTGGATCTGATAACTGAGCGCTCCCGCGAGCTTGCCCTCGATATAGAGAGGGCTGCCGCTCATGCCAGCGACGGCGCCCATTTTCTGCACGCGTGGATCGGTGAGCTGGCAAACGATCAGGGACTTGCCGGGGCCGAGGGCGTTGCGGAGAACGCCGGTCACCTCGACTTCAAAGGGCTCGGGCTCCGTGCCTTGAAAGACGGTCCAGACTTCGCCGCGTTGGCCGGGTTTGAGATCATCGAGCGGGATGATCTGGGGGTTCACCGGTTGCTGGGCGAAAGCGGCACGGGCAAGTGCAGCCAGAAAGAGGATGGAAAGGGTGAGTCGGCGCATGAGGTCGGTAGGCAATACTATTCGAAATTTCGTGAAATTTGCGAGCACTTAGAGTTCCCGAATTACCGCTGTTGGAAGCACTCGGTGAATCGGTTAGCCGCGCTTGACAGCATGGGGTTTTTGAGGGGGGAGGCCGTGGGGAAAATTCGCACCGATAGGGGAGCGGCCCCTTCGCGTGCGTACAGCTATATTTCCCGCCGAAAATACTAAACCTGGAAAATGCAGTTGAAGCCACAGATTTCACAGATTAATACAGATTACCAAGGCATTCTGCATTTCGGGCGCTTCACCTTGCGGGTTGATGGCAGTCAGGTGCTCCTTGATCTGCAATTCGCTGTATCCGTGTCATCGGTGTCATCCGCGGTTAATCTGAAATGCCGAATTTGGCTGAAGTACTTTACCCCCAAGGCCGCTCGCCTACGCGGCCCCGGGCGAGCGCTCGTTTACGACACAAAAAAAGCCCGCGGCGTGGGCCGCGGGCTTGTTGAAGGAGATCCAGACCAGTTAGAACCGCCCGTTGATGCCAGCCGTGATCGTCACGAAGTTGACGATGTGGCGGCGCAGCCGGTTCTTATAGCCGATGTAGAACTCCTGCGGCTCGTTCAGGACATTCGCGATATCGAAGGTGAACGTCGCGGCGGGGCGGATCTGGTAGCTGAAGCCGATGTTCAGGGTCTTCATCGAGAACCGGTATTGGTTCAGCGCCGGGTTGGTGGCGTTGAACGTCGTGATGTGCTCACCGGTGAAGTTGTACAGTAGGCGGGTGCTATATTTGCCGTAGCGCCACGAGAGCGAGGCGTTGGCCGCGTGCGGGATGAAGCCCGTAACCTCGCGGCTGGTCAGATAACGGGTGCCGCCGCGGAGGCCGTGCGTCAGGATCCGCGTGTAATTGAACGATGCACTCAGCCCCTTCAGCAGGCCGGGGAGGAAGGTGAACTGCTGCTGGTAGGCAAATTCCATGCCCTGTGCAACGGCATCACCGCCGTTGATATTGGTGCGCTCGGTCCAGCCGGCGTACTGGCCGTTGTAGCCGTTGTCCAGTCCGTCACCGATCGTTCCGGCATCAGCAGTGATAATGAAGTCTTTGATGTCCTTGTGGAACCAACCGAATGTCAGGCTGCCGACGGGCTCGAAGTAATACTCGAGGGTCGCATCCCAATTCGTCGCGGTGTACGGCCCGAGGCCGGGATTGTTGACCGTGACTGTCTGGTTGGTTTCACTGGGCGTCTCACCGGGCAGAAGATTTCCGATGGGCGGGCGGCCGTAGCTGGTCGAATAACTGGTCCGCACCTTCAGGTCAGGGGTGATGTCATAGAAGGTGTGAATGCTTGGGAAGCCTTTGCTGTATTTACCAAGGTTGGTGCGAAAGTTGTCGCCATAGTCGCGCTGGGCGGAGCCAATCGGATCGGCGACCTGCTGGGCGACGGTGCTGAGGGTGCGACTGCGGACGTAGCCGCGGGCGCGGGTTTCGGTGGTCTCCCAACGAACCCCTCCGAGATAGCCGGCGCGGGCAAGAAAACCGTCGCGGGCGAGGCGGCCCTGCGCCATAAAATAGGTCGCGGTGACCTCTTCCGATAGACCGCGATCGCCGACGAATTTCTGTGCCTCGTGATGCCAACGGTCCTCAACCCAAAGGTTCGGATTGGTCGGGCGACCGTCGGTCGTGAACATGTGCGACTGCCAGACGGGAATGGCGCGCCCGGTTTGGGTGCGGTCATAGCTCACGTAGTTCGGGTCGTGGGGAAGCGCGGGACCACCGGGTGCGTAGCTCCAACGGTGACGATCCTTGCCCCATTCCTTCATGTTCAGCTCGCGCCAGTGGATCCCTGTTTTGAGATTAGTGGGCGCGTTCATGAAGGGTAACGTGTAGCGGACGTCGACGCGGGCCTGACTGAGCTGCTGGTCGTTTTGGTTGCGATTCTGTATCAGGCCGTCGGTATTACGCGGCCGGTAGTTGGCGGGATCGGTGAAATCCGGGCCGCCGTTCTGGCGGAATTCAGGGTGCAGCTGACTCTTCGAGGTATCGATGATCCAGCCGGCACCGCCGAAGACCCAAGGACCGCCGGGCGTCTGACGCGCCGGGTCGAAGAGTCGCATGTTCATCGTGCCGCCCTTGCCGTTGCCGTTGTTGAGGTGCGTCGTGGCGACGCTGCCCGCATACTCAACAAGCCAGTTTCCACGGTTGTATTCGGCCGTCGTGTCGAGGCGGCGCATCCGCACGTAGTAGTTCAGCGGGCCGTCCATCGTGACGTCGATGTTGGCGGCATTGGCGGCGGTCGAGGCGGGGGTGCCCCAGCCGGCGACTGTGGTGATCGGACGGACGACCGTGATATTGTCGTCGAACGCGCCGGCTACGACACCGGTGGCGG
>CAYVDZ010000542.1:0-4330 GCA_964450575.1 uncultured Opitutus sp. | reverse complement strand
GGGACTGGCGCTGGAGGGTGATCGCCTGGGCATTGCCCTCGCGCTCACCGGCCACCCGGAATTCGCCCAAGGTATAAACATTGGACGTCATGGCCACATCGTGCCGGGCCAAGGTTCCGGCACCGACGCCGACCGTCATGGTTACCGTGTCCAGACCGGTGTAGGTCACTTCGATCATAACCTGACCGGGAGCAACGTTGGGGAAGCGGAAGATGCCCTGCTCGTCCGTGTAGACTTCGCGGTTGGGGCCTTTGAGGTACACGCGTGCTCCTTCGAGCGTGCGGCCGGTGGCGGCGTTCTTCACGGTACCTGTGAGTACACTTAGGGCACTGCTTTCAGACATTGAGGAAGCACCCTGCGCCACCAGATAGGGCGCAGGCGCGAGCACCAGGCTGATCAGGGTGATCAGCGTCGGGAGGTTTTTCTTTCGATTCATGACGCGTGGGGTTTGGGTCGATAGCGGAACGAAGCTGGGCTAAACCGAGAGGCATGCCTTCGGGATTCCTGGCCAAGAGGGAAATGGGGAGGGCGCTGCCGGCGTGCCCGGCAGTGCGGCGGACAAAGGAAGAATTGCAGATGGGGTGCAATGGCCATTTTGTGCAGTTTCATACTGTTTTTTGGTCACGGGGCTGATTGCTTCGAGCCATGAAATTGGCGCCCAAGATCGCCCTTCTGGTCGAAACCTCACGTGAGTACGGGCGCGGTATCCTCCGGGGGGTGATCCGCTATCAGCAAGAGCACGAACCCTGGTCCATTTACTTCAAGCCGCATGGGCTGGGCGAATCGCCACCCCCATGGCTAAATTCATGGCGGGGCGATGGCATCCTGGCTCGGATCAACGACCGTCGCATGGCCCGCGCGCTATCGAGTACCTCCGTTCCCATTGTGGATCTGCGCAACGCCTTGCCGGATCTCAATCTTCCGACCGTGGCGATCTCGAACCGAACGGTGGTACGGCTCGCCGTCGACCACTTCCTTGAGCAGGGATTTCGCCGTTTCGCCTTCTGCGGCACTCCCCGCGGTGAGAACCGCAATCAGGATGATCGGTGCGCGTTGTTCGAAGGACAGGTGAAGGACAAGGGCTTTCATTGTCACACTTACGAGCATCCCGAAGCGCCTTTTCGCTCGTGGGATTCAGAACAGCGCCACATTACACGGTGGTTAAAGTCACTGCCGACGCCGATTGCTATAATGACCTGTCACGATGACCGCGGCCAGCAGGTGATTGATGCCAGCCTGCGCGCCGCCCTCGCGGTTCCGGACGAAGTGGCGATCTTGGGCGTCGATAACGATCCCTTTCTCTGCAATCTGTCCACGCCGCAGCTCTCGAGTATCGACGTGTATCCGGAGCGCATCGGCTACGAGGCAGCGGCCCTACTGCATCGGCTAATGAGGGGAGGGTCGCCTCCGACCAAGCCTCTACTCTTTGATCCACGCGGTCTTGTCGTGCGCCGTTCGACCGACGTCACGGCCGTCAGCGATCCGCATGTTGCGGAAGTGGCCCGTCTCATTCGCGACAATGCCGTGAAGCCGGTGAGTATCGAGCAATTGCTCTCGGATATTCCCGTTTCGCGCAGCGCCCTTTTTCGCCGCTTTAAGGAGCACTTGGGGCGTTCACCCAAGAAGGAGTTATCGCGGGTCCGGATGGAGCGAGCCAAGGCCCTGCTCACCAACTCAAGTCTGTCGGTCGAGGAAGTTGCGCGGCAAACTTTTCAGACAGACTCGAAGCATTTCATCTCCGTATTCCGTAAGGCCACCGGGATGACGCCCCTGGTCTATCGACGCCAAAGATCTTATCACCAGCTGTCGGACAGCATTTTAAGTGCAGCCGGCATTCCCTCATGAACCCGTGACTGCACGAATCCTCAATCGGAACGCCGCGACGACGTTCCTGAAACGCGTTTAGCTTCCTGACTTCATTGCGGTCGCCGCATCGGCTGTCACCGGCTTTCGATCCCGCTCCGTCAAGAGCTGGGCCGCGATGCTCAAGGCGATCTCGTGCGGGTGATTCGTGCCGAATTCGAGTCCGACGGGACAGTGAAATCGTCCCACGGTGTCTGCGCTCAGACCGGCCGCGACCATCTCGCGTCGGAGCACCGCCGCTTTCGCCGCGCTTCCAATCACGCCGATAAACGGAAAGGCCCGCGTGTTCAACGCCCGTTCGAGAATTGGTCGATCGGTGTGGTGGCCTTGGGTCATACAGAGCACAAACGCGTCGTCGGGTAGCAGGTCGACGGCCGATGCCAGATCGGTCCGTTGCTCCACCGCCACGTTACGCGCCGCCGGCAGTTGCTCCAGCCACTCCGCGCGTGGATCAAAACACAGAATTCGGCACGGCAGCGGAATCAGCACCGGGATGAGCGCCTGAGCAATGTGGCCGGCTCCAAAAACCGCCACCGTCCATTCCGAACCCGCCAGATGCGGTTCAAAATAGAGTTTCACCGACCCGCCGCAGGTCATTCCCACATCACCTTTCAAGCTCCAGTTAACGAAGCGGGGCTGCCCGCGCAAACGGCCTTTGCCCTCGATGATCTCCCGCGCAAACGCGAGCGCCTGCGCTTCGACTCGTCCTCCGCCGATCGTTCCCACGAGGCGCCCGGCGTGGGTCACCAGCATCTTGGCGCCCGTATCTTGCGGTACACTTCCCAACGCCTCAATCAAGGTCACGACGACAAACGGCGTGCGTGCTTGCTCAAGGGCAACAATCTGTTCGTAAACGGTCGGGGAGTGGGACGGCACGGAATCCGGCATGCGCGGATCATGCGTTGGACCATCGCGGGGGCAAGCGGCCCGCGTGCATAAACGGCGTTCAGTCAACGGAACGTTTCCCGTCGGTGCTTTCGGCCGCCGTCGTCACGTCGAGCATGTCGGATGGTGGGTCTGGGAGATACTGCTTCGTGGGGCTCCGTTCAGCCGGAAATCCAAAAACAGAACAGCCTCGCCTCGCTCCATCGATCTACTTCGCGCGTTTTCGCCGTTCCTGCCAGCGTTCGCGTCCGACAAAGAGCGGCAACGATTCACCGCCCGGAACCGGTTCGTCGCGGCAGAGTTCGAAGTGCGGATCGAAGAGCGCGGCGGGCTCCGCCGCATCGAGCCCGAAGGGCGGACCCTCCTCTTTATCGCCGAAGAAATAAAAACCCGCGACCGCGCCGTCGCTCGCGAGCAATCCCGCCAACCTTTTGGTGACGGTCGGCCACATCTCCGGCGCGAGCGCGCAAAGAAAGGTGCGCTCGTAGATCAGATCGAACGAGGCCGCGGCAAACGCCGCCGTGAAAAAGTCCCCTTCAATCACGCACCCGCCCAACTTCGGCGGCAAGTGGGCGCGGGCGAGGGCGACGGCGGCCGGACTGAAGTCGATCGCTGTGACGCGATAGCCAGCCCAGGCGAACGCGGCAATCTCATGTCCCGATCCACACCCTGGAATCAGCACGCTCGGCACCGCCGTTGGTGGCTGCGATTTCGGTCGGGAAAGATAGCGCTCGAGGGCTGGCGGCACCCCGCCCTGGTCCCAAGGCGTGCGGCCGGAGCGATAACGCACATTCCAGAAATCGGGATCGGTGAACGGAGCGGTCATGGTGGAACGTTAGCGGAAATTTTGCGCCGAGTCATCACGTGACATCAGAGTCCTTTGACAGCGACGCGTTCACTCACAACGTGGGCGGCCGTGCCACTCTCATCGCCTCACGTTCGTCAGCCGACCGCGGGCTCCAAGTCGAGCCGCACCCAAGCCAATCCCTGGGTAAACTCGGGAAACTCCACCATTCATGGCCGCGGCGTGTATGCGCGCTGTGATATTCCGGATGGAACTCGTATCATCGAATATGTGGGCGAGAAAATCACCAAGGCCGAGGCCTGGCGGCGCGAGGCGCGGCGGCTGGAACGCGCCCGGCGGGGACGTGATGGCTCCGTTTATATCTTCGAGTTGAATCAACGTTACGACCTTGACGGCGGCACGCGCCGCAACATCGCCCGGCTCATCAATCACTCGTGCGCGCCCAATTGCCGCGCTGAAACCAGCCAGGGTAAAATCTGGATCCTGGCCCGACGCGACATCGCGGCAGGCGAGGAGCTGACGTTTGATTATGGATACGGCTACTCGCTTTGGGAGGATCACCCCTGTCGCTGCGGCGCGCCGCGTTGCGTTGGTTACATCGTGAACAGCGCGCAACGCTGGCGGGTCCGGAAAATTCTCCAAGTCCGCCGCCGCGCCGCCCAACTCGAGCGTCGCTCCACCACGTCGGACCAGAAGTCTTCGTCGGAAGCCTGATCTCGGACAAGGCTTCAAGATGACCGTATCCACCGGGTAGTTCAGCATGGCTGCTCGTGAAGC
>CAYVDZ010000541.1:0-4338 GCA_964450575.1 uncultured Opitutus sp. | reverse complement strand
TTGCCTTTAAAGGACGGCGAGGCGAACATCGGCACATGCGGAAAGGTGTGGGCGAGATAGATGAAGAACGGGGCGCCCTTCTTTTCGCGGATGAACTTTATGGCCTGCTCCGTATAGCGGCGCGTGAGGGTGGTTTGATCCGCGGGCTGCTCGATCACTTTCCCGTTTTGGATCAGCGGCACGTTCCAGCCGTCTTCGGGCGGGGTCGGCGAGCCGGAGGAGCCGCGGGGAAGATCGGGGCGCCCGTCCATATCATTTGAATACGGAATGCCGTAGGTTTCATCGAACCCCTGGTCCTGCGGACGCGAGCCCTCATGGATGCCAAGATGCCATTTGCCGATGTGAGCGGTGGCATAGCCAGCGCTTTTCAGCGCCTCGGCGATCGTGATTTCGGCGGGCGGCAGGCCACCCTTGGAGTTGGGGAACAGGACGCGCCGATTACCCGCCATGCCACTCCGCGTGGCGTAACGGCCGGTGAGGAGTGCGGTTCGACTTGGCGTGCAAACTTCCGCGCCGGAGTAGAAGTCGGTGAAGCGCAGCCCTTCCGTCGCCATACGATCGAGCTTGGGCGTGCGAATCGTCGGAGAGCCGTAACTCCCCAAATCACCATAGCCGAGATCGTCGGCATAAATCACGATGACGTTGGGACGCGGTGCTTGAGCGGATGCGGGTGTGGCGATCGCCAGGGCGCACGCGATGCCAAACGCGCAGCTGAAAAAGGAGTGGAGAGTGATCATGGGCGATGAGGTACGGGCTGCGACGGCGTGATCGGGTGATGGGGAGTTGGAAAAAAGATAAACCTAGCGAGGCGTAGTCTCAGAATTGAGGTTCAAACATCGATCAACCGCGGATTACGCGGATGGAGCGGATAGTTGGAGGTATTCCCGGTCTTATCCGCGAGATCGGCGTAATCCGCGGTTAAAAATCTGAGGTTTGGAAAAACTTGAGCTGTTCACAACCCGTTTGGCCATTCAAGGACGTTAGGTGCGTCGGCTCAATGGGTTTGGGCACCCGACAGAGGTCACCGAATCCTGGCATCGGGCAGCTCTTGCTTGATGCCCTCGTCGAGGGGCATGCGGTCGGTCTCCGGCGTGAGTCCAACCTCGCGCATGACCTTGAGTAACTCTGCCTGCATGGTCTTGACCACGCCCGCGTACTTTGGGCGATCAATCAGATTGTGCCGCTCTTCAGGGTCGAACTCAATATTGTAGAGTTCGGCCCTATGGCGATCGGGTCCGCCGTCGCCATGCGGCGAACGGGTGTATTTCCACGACTCCGTGCGAACGCTGCGGACGTTGGGGGTATACGGAAACTGTTTCTCGTAGTTGTAGTGATAAAGCCAGGACGTGCGCCACGTCGGGTCGCCCTGCTGCGTGAGTTTAACCCACGATTTCCCGTGAATGTTTGTCAACGCGGGGGCCTTGCACAATTCGAGCAGGCTGGGGGCGAGATCCGTCGTGAGCACCTGTTGCTCGATCACTTTCGGTTGTTGCGGCGAGGTGAGCCCGGGGAAGCGCACTACTTGCACGATGCGAATGCTGGGCTCATGGGCGGTGCGCTTGTCGACCATGCCGTGCTCCCCGTTGAGGATGCCGTTGTCGCTGAGAAAAACGATGATGGTATTGTCTAATTCGCCGCGGGCCTTGAGCAGGGCGTAGAGACGACCCACGCTATCGTCGACGGAGAGCAGCGTGCCCCAGTAGGCGCGCGTCATCGCTTCGAAGTCCTTCACCGCTTCCGGTGAATCGTCGGGAAACTGTTTCCGCCAATCGAAGAGCGGACCATAAATGCCGTGCCAGGTGCGGAGGCGTTGTTGGATCCACGACGGCTTGTCCTCGAGCATGAAGGCCGTTTCCGGATACAGGACGCGGACCTGGTCGAACGCCTTTTCATATTTCGGCTCGGGAAAATAAAAACTGTGCGGCGCCTTGTGACCAATCATCAGACACCATGGTTTTCCGTCCCGCGGACGCTTCAGCCATTCTTCCGCCATATCGGTGACCGCTGTAGTATAGTAACCTTTCACCACCTCGCGTTTCTGGCCGTTGAAATTAAACTCGGTATCGAAGTATTTGCCCTGGCCCTTGTGAGTGACGAACCAGTTGAACCCGGGACGCGGCGCGTCGTTCTCTTCGCCCATGTGCCATTTCCCAAAATAGGCCGTGTCGTATCCTGACGACTGCAGCACCATGGGAAAACTCTTCAGGCCGGCGGGATATTCCGTGAAGTTGTTCACTACGCCGTGGGTGTGAGCATAAAGTCCGCTCAGAATACTTGCCCGACTTGGTGAACACAGGGACGTCGTGCAGAAGGCGTTTTTGAAATAGACTCCTTCCTTCCCCAGGCGGTCCATGTTTGGCGTCTTCAGGTGCTTGCTGCCGCCGAGCCCGATGGCGTCCCAACGTTGGTCGTCGGTGAGCATGAAGAGTACATTGGGACGTTGGGCGTTCGCGGCGGCGCACGCTCCTGCGGCCGTCAGCAGCCAGAGGGCGACGGCGGAGAACGGCATGAAAAGGTTCGGGCGGAGCGAGCGGTGTGTCTGCATGAGAAAAAGGATGCGAAGAAAAGCGACGTGAACGGAACGTGAATGAGGGGTGTGAGGTGTTCGTCGTGACCGGAGGGTTCAGCGTTTGACGACGGCGTCGCGATCGGCGGCGGCCATCGCTTCCATGCGCGCCAGCAGCGTCGCAGTGCGATCCGGTTCTTGAATGGACAGGTTGGTGGTTTCGGCGGAGTCGTTTGCCAGATTGAAGAGTTCGAGACGCCGCGTTTCGCCGGTGCCGTGTACAATTAGTTTCCAGTCGCCGAGGCGTACCGAACGCGCCCGCCAGTTCGGCGCGACGGCATACAGCGCCCGCTCCGGCAAGGGCCGGCGCTCGGTGAGCAGTGCCGTGAGATCGAGGCCATCCCACTTCAACGGTCGCCCGGCCTTGTAGCCGGCGAGCGCGCAGAACGTCGGCATCCAGTCGATAATTTGCACGGGCGTATTGATCTGACCGGGTTTCACCCGGCCGGGCCACGACACGATCGTTGGGACGCGGGTCCCGCCTTCATACAGGCTGCCCTTTTCTCCGCGCCACGGCAGATTGTTGCCCGGCAATGGGCCGGTGGGGCAATTGTCGTCAGGATATTTGAGGTCGTTGTTTTCGGCGGTGCTGCCGCCATTGTCGCTGGTGAACACGAGCACGGTCCGGTCGCGCTGGCCGTTCGCTTCCAAGGCCGCGACGATGCGCCCGACGGCATCATCCAGATGCATGATGCTCGCCGCGTAATGACGTGCCACGTCGCCTTGAATCGCAGCGGGGACGCGGCTGACCCATTCGGCCGGTTCCTTGACCGGCAGATGGACGGCGGTGAAGGGGACATAGAGGAGAAACGGTTTCTCGCCGCGGCCCTTGAGCCACTGGATCGCCTCACCGGCGATCAAGTCGGTCACATGTCCCGACTCGTCGAGCAGGCGCTCGTTGCGGTGCCAGGTCTCGCTGTAGGGCCCTTGCTTATACCGGTGGTTCCACGGGCTCACGCCGCCGGCCAGCGAACCGTAGGAGTGATCAAAGCCGTAGGTGTTGGGGCCCTCGCCGGGGAGTGAACCAAGATGCCATTTGCCCATGAGGGCGGTGTCGTAACCGACCTGCTTCAAGGCGCGGGGCAGCGTGACCGTGTCGCGTGGCAGGATGCGCTCATTGGCGGGGGTAGTGGCGTTGAAACGGCTCCAGGCCCGACCCGTGAGGAAAGCCGCGCGGGTCGGCGTGCAGACGGGTGCGACATAATGTTGCGTGAGCTCGAGACCTTCGCGGGCGAGTCGATCGAGATGCGGCGTCGGGGCGTTGCCTTGGTGAAACGCGACATCGGCCCAGCCCAAATCGTCAGCCAGGATGAAGACGAAGTTGGGCGGCCGGTTGGCCGATTCCGCGCCCGGTCGGAACTGCGCCGTTGCCAGAGCAGGGAGCAGCGCCAGTCCGAAGGCGAGGATCGCGACGCGTTTCATGGGTATTTAAGTGTTTAGCGGTTCCTGGCTTTCTTGGCGGCCGGTGCGGCGGACGCCCCGGGTTGAGGGGCTTGTTCCAGACGAGCCATGAGGGTGCGGACCATTTCGGGCTGGTCGGCGGCGACGTTGCGGGTCTCGTCGGGATCGTTGTGATAATCGAAAAGCTCGACGCGCTCGCCGGCCCGATCGGTGATGAGCCGCCAGCGCTCCGTGCGCAGGGTGACGCCGCCGTTGACCGACATGCGCAGGGCGCCCGCCGCGTGCGAGACCGCGAGCTCGGGCGCAAACGCGACACCGGCCTCGCCGTTCGCGGACCGCAACGGCAACGCCATGGAGACCAACGCCGCGCT
>CAYVDZ010000540.1:0-4348 GCA_964450575.1 uncultured Opitutus sp. | reverse complement strand
GGCGACCACAATCAGGCGATGATGGAGTTGGGCGCGACCGTGTGCTTTCGCCAGAAGCCACTCTGCCTGACGTGTCCGGTACGCGCGTTCTGCGCTGCCTCCCGCGCGGGCTCACCGGAGTCATTTCCACGGCTCGCGCCCAAACAGATGGAGCAACGCATTGTCACCCGCATCTGGTGCGAACGGAAGGGCGCCTTGCTCCTGCACCGGTCCGCCGCGAGTGCGCGACGTTTCGCCAATATCCACGAGTTGCCCAGCGCCGAACACGCGGGCCTCACCGCCGAGGCCGTGGCCACGGGCCCACTGCTCGCCCGCAAAAAACGCGGGATCACGCGTTTTAAAATTACCGAGTCAATTCACGCGACTCCGCTGCCCGGCGGCACACGCGGCAACCCGAGCGCACTCAGCTCAATGATCGCCAAACCCGAATCCGGTCTGGTTTGGGTTCCGCTCGCCGAGCTCGAGACCATCACGTTGTCGGGACCGCATCGCCGCTGGGTCAACGCGATCCTCGAGGCGCGAAAGTCCACCCCGCAGCGATAGAGCCTCATCGAGGGCCTACTCGCCCCTCGGAGTACTCGAAGGAAACGCCCCGATTCGGCGACTAAAAAGGATGGATTCATCCAGAAGCCGATCGACCAAAACGATGTCGCATATGCGACATCGTTTTGGTCGCGAACGCCTGAGTTGGGCTGATTTCTAACCCGCAAATCCCGTGGAGAAGCGGGGCACAGCCGCGCCCGCCTGATCAAACTTTCCCGAACGTTCAGGCTTCAGGATCGCGGTCTCTAGCTTCCGGTTTCAATGCTCGACGGCATTCTCGCTTCTCCGTTCGAACGTAATTTCTGCCCGAATCAGGGTCCCAGCAACCGGGCCAGTTCCTGCTCCAAGGCCGGCCCCCGCAGGTTCTTCGCCACGATCCGGCCCTCGCCATCGAGCAAATAGGTCGCAGGAATCGCGTTCACGCCGTACTTCGCGGCGAGCGGCGATTGCCATTCCTGGCCGTCAAAATACTGGGGCCAGGTCATCTTCCGGTCCGTGATGAAACGCTTCAGCGTCGCCTCATCCCGATCGAGACTGATGCCGATGATCTCGAACCCTTTGTCCTTATAACGTGAATACGCCGCCAGCACCACCGGCAGTTCCGTAATGCACGGACCGCACCACGTGGCCCAGAAATCAATCAGCACCACCTTGCCTTTGAAAAGCGCCACGGAAAGCGGCGCGCCGGTGAGATCCTTCACGTCAAAATCCGGAAACGTAGCCCCAATTTTCAGCGCCGCCTGGATCTTCATCTGCTCCCGCTGCGACTCCATTCCAACCAGCATCTGCGCGGCCTCATGCGCGGGACGAGTTCCAGGGAAATCCTTGGTCAGCTGCTCGAACAGCGCTGTCGCCCGATCCATGTCCTGAATGATCTGCAAATACAGCGCCGCCTTCATCAAAAGAACCTGCGCGACAGCATCGGTTTTCTGCGACGAGTGAGCCGCCAGCAGCGCGTCAAATGCTTTCAGCTCGTCGGCCAACCCCGCTTCGGTCGTCTGGCCTTGCTGGATCCTGGCGTTCGTCTTCTCCACCAGCGTCTTTAACTGGGCGGTGACGTCCGCCATCGGTTGAGCCGAGGCCGCGGGACTCGCGAGAACAAAACTAAGCAGGATCAGGAGGATTCGGATTTTCATGAAGGAAACTCGGGAATGAGAGATTCGACGCGGCACTTGGAGGTTTGAACCTCTTCGTACGGAACCCGCGGACTTAACTCAATGGTCAACAGGTGCTCCGGACGCCAAAATTGACTGATCATCTTGAAATCAATGTGTCCCTGTCCGATGGCCTGGTGATCGCGTCCGTTTTCACCGACATCGTGCAAGTGAAAGCCCAACGTGTGCGGCGCAAGCGTTCGCAGCTGATTCTGGTGATCGACCTGGCCCATCGCCTCCTTGATGTCCGCATGTCCCGTATCGTGCCAATAGCCCACCGGAGCATCGGGCGCAAACTCGCCCAGCCAACTCGCAAAGTCGGAATCCAGCGGCAGTTCCTCGAAACGCTCCCGGTTCTCGAAGCCGAGCTTCACCCCTTTTTCCTGGGCGTAGGCGATGACGTCGGCGACGCTCGCCCGCACTCGCGCCCAGAACGGCGGCAACCGGTGGCGCAGCCGGACCACTGACTTCTCGAGCACCGCGCGGAAACGGAGGTCAGCGGAAATGCGACCGGCACCCGGGTGATCGCGCAGATAGCGATCCACGGCGCGAGCGGGGTGAAACCAGAAAAACTCGACGCGGCCGAGATGGCAAACGAGCACGCGGGCCTTCACCCGCGCCGCAAAATCGAGCGAACGCCGCGTGTGGATCTGCCACTGTTCCAGCTCCTGCAACCCTGCGGCCGACGGCTGGAAAAGGTTCGGCGCCGCGCGGTCAGTTCCGATGGGCAGCGGACAAAAATTATGCGTTGAAGTGATCGTGACGAGGCCCTCGTCGACCGCCCGAAGGATCCCTGGCACCAGCGGAATCCGGATCCCATGGCTGAGCTCCACGTGCTGAAACCCGAGCGACGCCATCTCCTGGACCATCGCGTAACCATCCGAATGCCGGTGGGAGCACCAACAGGTGGACAAGGCCAGGGTCGGTTTCACAAGTTAAGGGAAACGACCTTAACGACAAATGCTATGCGAATCACGGTAACGAGCGACCGGAAATCGCTCTGCGTCCCAGACACGAAAAAGCCGCGCTCTGCACAATGCAGGGCGCGGCAAAAGTGAATCACCGTCAAAGCGACGGACTTATTCCGCGTAGCGGCGGCGCAGCATCTGGGTGAAGGCCTGTACCTTGTTCTTACGACGGCGCTTTTCGCACGGCTTCTCGTAGTAACGCTTCGCGCGGGTACCCTTGATGATGTTCTCGCGCTCGAGCTTCTTCTTCATGCGGCGGAGCGCACGGTCGATGGGCTCGTTCTTGCGGATCTTAATTTCGATGGCCATGTGGACGGACGTAATCGGACGAGTGGTGAAAGGAAAAGCCGATCACTAGGCCACCCCCCGACGGATTCGTCAACGGCTTTTTTGGAAGAGTTTTTGCAGGCTGTTTTCGCCGCCTTCCGTCCCCGCAGTCACCTCCAAATTCCTTCACTTTGGAAATCGAGCCATTCCGCCCTTGCACGCGCTTCATGAGAAGCTTGTTTCAGCTCATCCGTGGCTACCGCAGACAAGAACTTCGTCCACCTTCACGTCCATACTGATTACAGTCTCCTTGATGGTTGCTGCCGGATCGATCGCCTGATGGACCGCGCTCATGAACTCGGCATGAGCGCCATGGCCCTGACCGACCACGGTAATCTTTTTGGCGCCATTGAGTTCTACAATCAGGCCAAGGCCAAAGGCATCAAGCCGCTGATTGGTTGCGAACTCTATCTGGTGGAGACGTCCCGGCTCGAAAAACACGGGCGTTCCGACGAGGGAAAATCCATCTTCCATCTCGGCCTTCTGGCCAGAAATCTCACCGGTTATCAGAACCTCCTGAAGTTGGTTTCCGACGCCCACATCAAGGGCTTTTACTACAAGCCGCGCACTGATATCGAGACGCTCGCCAAGTATGCGAACGGCCTGATCGGTTTCACCGGCTGTCTCGCCTCGCTCGTGCCCCAACACCTGCTCTACGACCGCTATGCCGAGGCGCGGAAGGCATGTGCCCGGTTCGTCGAGATCTTTGGCCGCGAGAACTACTTCGTCGAAATCCAGGACCACGGCATCCCCGAGCAGATCAAGATCATTCCCGGGCTGCTCAAGCTCGCGGAGGAGTTCAACTTGAACGTGATCTGTTCGAACGACGTTCACTACGTGCGCAACGCCGACGCCGGACCGCATGACGCGATGCTCTGCATCCAGACGGGATCAAAAATCCACGAGGAAAACCGGATGCGTTTCACGGGAAACCAGTTTTACCTGAAGTCCCGCGAAGAGATGGAGAAGCTTTTTGCGGAGGTTCCCGAGTCGGTGACGAACACGCAGCTCGTCGCCGAGATGTGCGAGCTCTCGATTCCGTTTCCCAAGGGCAGCGAACGTTACCCGCGTTACCCGCTCCCGCCCGAAATCAAGAGCAGCTTCACGCCGCCGGAGTACCTGCACGACCTTTGTATCAAAGGCCTCAAGGTCCGGTACGGTTTCGATTATGTCGAAGTTTCGCAACGTCCCATCGTCGCCGAACGCCTCGCCATCATCCGCGACCTCCCGCCCGGGCAGAAACCGCAGCCGCCCGACTATGGCAAACTCGCGCTCGAGGAAGAGCTGGCCGTGCGAATGGGCTATGAACTCGCGATCATCAACGTTACGGGCTTCGTCGACTACTTCCTCGTCGTG
>CAYVDZ010000539.1:0-4356 GCA_964450575.1 uncultured Opitutus sp. | reverse complement strand
CACGAGCGAGAGCAAATCCGTGCGGGGCAGCGCGAGGTTCGCACGGGCGGCGGCGTAAGCAGCGTATCCACTGGTGTCGGACGGCACGATGAGGTTGTTGGCGTCGTTGCCGCCGTTGAGGAACAGGCACACGAGCGCCTTGTAGTCCGACGGATGCGCGCCGGACCGGGCGGGTGGTCGCGGGCCGTTGGCGGGATTTGCCACGGCACCCATCAGGCGAAGATTGGCAAGGGTGGAGAGCAGGCCGGTGGCACCGACGGCGGCGCAGCAGGCAGAGCCAATGAACTGGCGGCGCGAGAAGTCAGGGGCGGCGGTGGATTTGCTCATGACGGAGAAAGGGCGAAGAAGGGGGCGTATTTGAAACTTAATTACGTCGAAGGACGTACGTGCGGGTGGTCGCGAGGTGATTACTTCTGGACCGCCGCGTCGGGCGACGTGAGCACCAGCAGAACGGCGCTGCGGACCCGATCGAGCGCGTTGGTGGAAGACGGGAGGGCGGCAAGGCCGGCCGCAATCCTAGCCTGTGCTTCCAGGGCGAGTGTGCCCTGCGTGAGCAGCAGATTGAGGTGGTTAAGGAGTGCGGGAACGTCGCTCACCAATGTTTGTTCGAAAGAGTAATCGGGCATCAATGTCGCCGAGGCTTGGGCGATTTGCGTCGGATTGGCGGTGCCGGCGGGGACGTTATTGGCGACCACGAACGAGCGCAGACTATTTGGCACGAGGGTCGCGTAAGTATCGTCGGTAATCTCGAATTCGGGGGCGACGAGGCCCGCAGCCGCGAGCGGTCCGGGCAGGACGTAATCAGGTCCGAAGAAGTTAAAGACGGTGGGCGAACGCAAGGGAGCCTGGGCGAGTGCAGTCTGCGTGTTGGTAAGGAGGGTGGACGAATTGGCCGTAGCCGATCTCGCGGGCGCTGCGTAGGTGGACGTGCCGGTGATCGGGACATCGTTGAGTAGCACGAGGTGGCCGGAGTAGCGACCGGAGTTCGCGGTGGCGTTGAACGCCCGGAGGAACGCGGTGAGGCGCAGGATCGGTTCCTTGAGTTTTCCGGACGTGGGGTTGGCGGCCACGAGGGGCGAGCGGGCTTCAAAATCCGTGAGAACTGCCCGGACGACGGCCGCGAGGTCACCGCGCACGCCGGAGCCGTTGTTCACAAACTTCTGCGCGACGCGATAAACGTACGCGGGGCTCGGATTGCTGGTGACCAGGCGCTGAATGAGGCGGCGGGCAATGAACGGAGGCGTATTTTGATGTTCGAAAAGTGCGTCGAGCGCGATTTCGAGATCCTTCGTCCCGCCAAGACCGGCGGACACGGACGCGGCCCGCACCGGGCTGAGGTCCTTGGCGCCGTCCTCATGCCAGTCGGGAAAGAGCTGCAGGGGATTGTAGTAGTTGCGTCCCGCCGTGCGAAACGCCGTAGGATTGGTCGAGGTCGAAGGATACGCCCACCCCGTGAAGATCTTTGCCATCTCCGTGATGGTTTTCTGATTGTACGTCGGGATTGGCAGGCCGTCCTCGCCGAGGATCAAGGTGCCATCCGGCTGCAGCTGATTCAGCCCGATGGTGAAGAGCTGCATGATCTCGCGCGCGTAATTTTCGTCGGGCGTGGTGCCGGTGGCCGGGTTGGCTTTCGCATTCCGCAGCGAGCTGAGATATTCGCCCATCAGCGGGTTGAGCGTCACGGTTTCCAGCAGCGTGCGGAAGTTGCCAAAAGCCCCGTTGCCGAGGAGATCGTAGTATGCCGCGAGAGGCTGGGCCCGGCTGTCGTCGCCGAGGCTTACGTCGGACACGACAAAGATCTGACTCAACGCAAAGACCATTCGCTGCCGCAATTGATCGGGCGCGGTCAGGGCGTGCTTCCACCAGGCGGCCTGGCGATTCGGTGGGTGAATGGCATTGAAGTTTGAAACACTCGGGCTGCCGCCAAAGGTCGCGTGATCGGCGATCACGGCGGCGCGATGGGAACTGAAGGGGAGGGCGAGTTGAGCCGTGATCCAAGCGTCGATGCTGCCGCCCGTGAGAGCGTCGATTTCGCTCTTCTTGGGACCAAAGGTGGCCTGCGTCAGAAAGCGCGCGGCCTCGATCGAGCTGACATTGGTGAGTGCCACCGTCGGGGGCGGTGCCGGCGGGGTGAAGACCTGCGATCCCGCGCCCTGGACAAACGTTCCACGCACCTCGCCTTGCGGAAACGTGGCGGTATCGAGACCGACGTAGATATTGCCGTTTTTCAGGGCCTCGAGCAGTTGCGCGCTCGAATAGTTGCCCGTGGCTGGGAAGAGCCAGTGCGCCGTGCCGGATGAGCCATAGGGCAGGCTGAAAACAAAGTCGCCACCCGGGCTGATCCGGAGATGGGCGGAGACGACGCTTGAGCTTAGATTCGAAACCGAGGTGCTGATCGCGGCGAGTTTGCCATCGGCGCTCAGAAGGATCGTGGCGGTGCCGGAGGCGGTGGAGCCGAGCGCGCTCGTTTCAGGGCGAATGTTTGCCACATAGAGGGTCGCAGGGGAGTCGGTGATCGTGACCGTGGCCGAACCGGGATAGCCGAGGACGTAATTCGAGTCGGTGAGAAGGGAGACGACGACCGTGTCGGTGCCTTCGGTTTGAAGATCCGGATTTACCAAGACGGGGAGGGTCGCGCTGCTGGCGCCGACCGGAATCGTGATCGTGCCGGGGAGCGTCAGGTAGTCGGACCCGTTCCCCGCTGATCCGCCGATGCCGTAGCGCACGGTCAGCGGGAGGGCCGTTGCGCCGGAGCGGGTGAAAACAAACTCGCCGTTGTTGCTGCCGCTTTCGTCCGCGGTGGCCTTGAGTGCCGCGACGGTGACGATCGCCGGTTGGAGCGGGGAGAGATCGTAAACCTCCACGATGGCGAGGCCACTCCCGCCGGCGATGTCGGTGGCCTGCACGGTGTAATTGCCGGGAGGAAGGTCGATCAGCAGGGCTGCGTCCCGGCTTCCCTGCGGGAAGGCGAACGCGCCATTGGCCTGGAACACGGACGTCAATGTGTTGCCGCTCGCGGTGCCCGAGCCGACGGGAGAGCCCCAGTCGTCGTTCGTGGCGATGACGACTGCCGGACTGGTATCGGTCCGGGTCAGCGTTAAACTGGGATTAGGCAGAAAGCCCTGAACATTCAACTGAGCCAAAGCGGGACCGGCCGCGCGAATCAGGAGTTTACGAGTGCCGCCGCCGGGCGTGATGACAAAGCCCGGTGTCAAAACCCCGGCCGTGCCTCCCACTTGGGCGAGGGTGGAGAGATTCACAAATTTGCCGCCGGTGGTACCGACTTCGTAGACCTCGACGAGCGCGATCCCGCTGGTACCGCCCATGCCGCTTACTCGTGCGGTGTAGGAACCGGGTGCGAGGGTGATGACGATCGCAGCGTCTTTGCTGTTCGGCGTAAGGGAGAAGGCCCCAACCGCGGCAAACGTGGCAGCATCGGCCACGTTCCAATCGTCGTTTTCGGCGACGATCAGCGTCGACGAACCGGGACCGAAGACCGTGAGCGCAGGATTCGCCAGAACGCCGGCAACCCCGAACGCCGTCTGCAGCGTCGGGCCCACGGCGCGAATCACCACCTGCTTATTCGTCGTACCGGTGACAACGAAACCGGCGGTCAACGTTTCGCCGCCGGTACCCACGCGAGCGAGAGTCGAGACGTTGGCGAGGCGGGGTTCCTGGGCGGACAAGATGGCCGGTCCGAGCACGACGAGCGCGCACGCGAAAACGGCACGACGTATGCGGACGAAGCAGAGGAGTTTCATGCGAAAGGGGCAGGGGTAAGGTGAAAGATCAGCGGGTGTTCTCCTCAAGACGCTGATGATCGTCTCTGGTAACAGTCAACTGAAGACGATCCTGCCCGGTCGGCACAAAGCACTGCCATCCCGCGGGTTTCGCGCGGAATTATGGATCTTTGCTGATTTCAGTGGATAAACGCGAGGCAGGCGTGCATCGGAATTGAACAGGAGCTAACAAAGAAAACGAAGGTGGGCGCCAGGAAAATGGGATCTTCGTTACCTTATGTTCCTTCTTCTGTGCTCACCGGACAGAGAGGAACCGAATCTGTGGCTTCAAATCTGATCTCAAAGGTTCAGTCCGGGCGGGATAGATTAGCGGAGATCAGCGGAGATTAGCGTTCCTCCCGGTCTTTTCCGTCACGATCCCGGACTTGGAAAACGCGGCGGCTTCACTCCCAGAATCTGCGCACGAGACGGAAAGACCAAGGCAGGAGGGAACGCTAATCTTCGCTCATGCACGCTAATTTTTCGAACCCCGAAATCTGATCTCAGAGGTTAATTCCGGGAGGAATAGATTAGCGGAGATCAGCGGAGATTAGCGTTCCTCCCGGTCTTTTCCGTC
>CAYVDZ010000538.1:0-4357 GCA_964450575.1 uncultured Opitutus sp. | reverse complement strand
TTCCTTGTCGGTCAGCGACATGGCCGGCGCGACCGTGATGGAGTCGCCGGTGTGCACGCCCATCGGGTCGAAATTCTCGATCGAGCAGATGACGACGCATTGATCCTTGTGATCACGCATCACCTCCATCTCGTATTCCTTCCAACCAAGGAGACACTCCTCCACCAACACCTCGTGCACCGGCGAGAGATCGATCCCATTGGCCACGATGTGTTCGAATTCCTCCTTATTGTAGGCAATGCCACCGCCCGCACCACCGAGGGTGAACGACGGCCGGATGATCAGCGGATACATCGCGAGGTGCTCCGCGGCCGCGCGGGCCTCATCCATCGACTTCACCGTCCGCGAGCGCGCGACGTCGAGACCGATCTTGATCATGGCCTGCTTGAAGAGCTCCCGGTCCTCACCTTTCGAAATCGCGTCCGGTTTGGCACCAATCATCTCCACGCCGTATTTCTCCAGGATGCCCTTCTGGTGCAGCTCCATCGAGAGGTTCAATGCGGTCTGGCCTCCCAGTGTCGGGAGGAGAGCCGAAGGCCGTTCGGCGGCGATTATCTTCTCGAGAAACTCGACGGTAAGCGGCTCGATGTAGGTCACATCGGCAAACTCCGGATCCGTCATGATCGTGGCCGGATTCGAGTTCACGAGAATTACCCGATAACCCTCTTCTTTGAGCGCTTTACACGCTTGGGTTCCGGAGTAATCGAACTCGCAGGCCTGACCGATCACGATTGGACCGGCACCGATGATGAGAATTGACGTCAGGTCAGAGCGTTTGGGCATGGGCGCAGATTTCGGCGAAGGTTGAGAGCGCAGAAACAAGCGGCAAGCGGGAAAGCAGATTGTAACGCCAGGAGCGCAGGTTTTTAGGCTCCTTAGGCCCGTGACCAGGTACGCGTGGACGCCGATAATCGCAGGGTCTGTTTCCGGCGCTTTCGCGCAGCGCTGCGCCTAAGCGCTTCATAGACAGGGACGAGCTCCTGGTTTGAAGCCAGTCCGAGCCTCGATGGCGGGAAACGCATGGCGGCGGGATTACGCTCCCGCCCCGCGAACGCTCACCCGAGCTTGCTCGCGTCGATGCCGAGCACCTTCGCGGCCGCCGCTTTGTCATGACCCGACGCGTGCAGCACCATCTCGATATAGTGCTTCTGCTGTCCGGCGAGATACTCGTTCATCGAAGGCCAATGCTTGAGTTCACGCAGGCGCAGCGGCAACTGCTGCGCGCCAATGACGCGGGTCTCGGTCATGGCGGCGATCTTCGAGACCACCTGATTGAGCTCGGTCAGATTCCCCGGCCAATGGTAGGCGGTCATCACCGCCATGGCATCCGGGGTGAACTCAAGCATGTTCGCATCGAACAGCGGATTCGCCGCTAGGGCGGCGTAATGTTTCACTAGGAGCGGGAGGTCTTTCGGACGCTCGCGCAAGGGCGGCATCTGCATCGGAAGGGAAGCCACGCGATAGAAAAGCTCGTCATGGAACTTACCTTCGTCGACGAGCTTCTCGAGATCCGCATTGGAGGTACAGACCAGTCGGAAGCCGTGGGCCGTATTCCGTAAGACGCCGACCAGTTCTTTCTGCACCGGCTCCGAGAGACATTGCAGATGCTGCAGAAAAAGGGTGCCGCCCTTCGCCTGCTTCACCCAGGAACCACCCTCGCCGTTACTCCCCAGGAGCCCTTCGCGAAAATTGGCATCGGAACTAAGTGAACAATCGATTCGGAGCAAGGAGGAGTCAGGCGTTCCGGTCGCGCCGTGCAGGATCTCGGCCACCGTGGTCTTTCCGGTCCCGTTCTCACCGATCAACAGCACCGGCGTGCGTACGGTCACTAATTTCTTCAGTTGCGAGATCAGCTTGGTGATCTTCGGACTTTGCCCGATCAATCGAGTCTCGATATCGGCGATCTTGGCCGAAGGAGACAGCGCAGCCGCGGCCCGTTCGGATTGAAAGGTCCTGAACTCCAGACCGCGCTGCATGGTCGCAATCAGCTCATCGACGCGAAACGGCTTCTGCAGGTAATCGAACGCTCCGAACTTCAAAGCCTGCACCGCGCTTTCGGTCGAGGCGTAGGCTGTCATGATAATGACGACGGCGTTGGGATCGTAAGCCTTAAGCTGCTTCAGCAGCATGATGCCGTCCATCGGCTTCATGTCGATGTCAGCCAGGACGAGATCGTATTTCTCAGCCTTGTAGCGCACGAGCGCCTTCTCCCCGTCCGTCGCGAATGACGTAGAGAACCCCCGGGGCTGAATCACAGCCTCAAGCATCTCGTGGATGGAGACGAGGTCGTCGACGATGAGAACGGATGACATGAAACGGAGTGCCTAAATCGAAGACGCTCCTGAAGACGGAGCGCGTTGTCAAACGGCCCGTCAAAGGACCGCTTACTGCAGTCCGCCAGCGACGGCGCCGAGTTGGAAAATGGGCAGGAACATTGCCATAACAATGCCACCGACCACCACGCCAAGAAATACGATGAGGATCGGCTCAATCAGTGACGTCAGCGCAGCCACGGTCGCTTCGCACTCCACGTCGTAGAAATCGGCGATCTTGTTCATCATGCCGTCGACATTGCCCGTCGACTCACCGGCTTTCACCATGTGCTTCATCATCGGCGGGAAGAACGGATCCGCCGAAAGCACTTCGGAAACCTGCCCGCCCTGACTCACATGTTTGGCGATCTCCTCACAGGCGTCCTCAACCTGCACTTTGCCGGATGCGGCGGAAACGATTTCAAGCGTCCGCAAAATCGGGACGCCTGATCGGATCAGCGTCGCATAGGTGCGGCAGAAGCGGGAAAGCGCGATCTTGTGAATCAGGTTACCAAAAATGGGCGCCTTCACCAAACTGATGTCCCGCATGCGCCGACCATTGGGCGTGGCCGTGAACCGGCCAAGCGCCCACCAGGCGGCGTAGCAACTCATACCAATCGCCCACCACCACTCTTTGAGGAAATCCGATAGATTGATCAGGAACTGCGTCGGCGCGGGTAACTGAGCTCCGAAGTCCTGGAACATCGCGGCAAACACCGGGATGACAAAGATGAGCAACACGTTGACCAGTGCGACCGCGAGACCAATGACCGCGATGGGATAGGTCATCGCCGACTTCACTTTCTTGGTCAGCTTCACGGTGGACTCAAAGTAACCGGCCACCTTGCTCAAAATTTCGGCGAGACCACCGCTCGCTTCACCCGCCTCGACCATCGAGACGAACAGGGTGTTAAACGAGTTCGGAAATTTCCGGACCGCGGAAGAGAATGAGTTTCCTTGGGAAATATCCGCTCGGACATCACGAATCACGATGCGGAAACAGGCGTCCTCGGTCTGGTCCTGCAGCGCCTCCAAACATTGCACGAGTGGAAGGCCTGCCGTCAGCAGGGAAGCCAGCTGTTGGGTGAAGATCGCCAGCTCGCCCATCGGCAGTTTGTAGCGCTTGGATTTCTTCTCGAGCGATTTCTGTTTCGCCATGGCTTGGGTAGCCAGGACGTCGCCGCCTTTCCGTTGCGAAACAGATCGAACAGTCCGCGAAACATTAGCGGCAGAAGTGAGCAATGCCATACGTCCAACCTTTACGTCACATTTTAGCCCGGGCAATTTAGATTTCGCTCATTGTCCAGTAACAAACCGATGAAAACCAGTTCCCGGCCCGAGCGTCACTCAAGCGCGGTCAGGCAATAAAGGTTGGCTTCTCCGCGGACCAAGACGCGATCCCCCGCCGGCACCACGGACGCGATGATGCGATCATCAAACTTTGTCTCAGATAACAGCGTGAAACCATCCTCCACCTTCGCCACGAACACCTTGAAATCCCCACAGCTCCGGAACAGCCGGCCATCCGCGGCGTGGTGCACCGTCAGATGCTGCGCGCCCCAAGTGAGCAACGCGTCCCGCCCTTCATGCTGAATGACGACGAGCGTCGTGTAGCCATTGTCCACTTCCCGCGGCGTGTCGTAATTCCGCGCGGTTTTCCACCGCATCTCACCGGTCACCTTGTCAAACGCCGCCAGCCAGGATTCCCCCTGGTGCATCCGCGCCATGACGACGTTCTTCGCCGTCAACGGCGAGGTCCCGAAGTCCCAGAATAAGTTCACCCGGCCAAATTTTTCGACGAGATTGGCCTGCCAGCGGATCGTCCCGTCAAGATTGAGCGCGGCCAGATTGCCGCTCTTGAAAGTAACGAAAATCCCGCTGCCATCCGTCACCGGCGAAGGATCGCTGCCGGACGCGTTGCGATGCTTCCCGCGATCTTCGGCGCCAAACGCGGTCTGCCAGAGCCGTTTTCCCTCCAAATCAAACGCGAGCACCGCATCCTTCCCGTCCACCGGAGCCGTCAGGTAAATGCGGCCGTCCCACCC
>CAYVDZ010000537.1:0-4367 GCA_964450575.1 uncultured Opitutus sp. | reverse complement strand
GCCCATTTGCCTTCGCCGCGGGTTTGCAGCTTGGCGCGGAAACCGATGAGCGGCTTCACGCCGGTTTCCTCGGCGAGCGTGATGATATCGTCGAGTTCGGCGAGTTGTTCGACGACGATGATGATCTTCTTGCCGAGCTTACGACCGAGGAGGGCGAGGCGGATGTAGTCGTGATCCTTGTAGCCGTTGCAAATGATCAACCGCTCGGAGCCCTCGTGCATCGCGAGCGCGATCATGAGTTCGGGTTTCGAGCCGGCCTCCAACCCGTAGTTGTATTCCTTTCCGGCGGCGACGATCTCATCGACCACCTCGCGGAGCTGGTTGACCTTGATCGGAAACACCCCGCGGTATTTGCCATCGTAGCCCTCCTCCTTGATCGCCTTGGCGAACATCTCGTTGAGCTGGGTGACGCGGTAACGCAGAAGATCCTGGAAGCGAATCACCATGGGAGCCTTGAGTCCCATCTCCAGTGCCTCCTGCACTACGTCGAGCACACGGATGCCACGGCCATCAACGAGCGGCTGCACGTTGACGAACCCGTCGTTATCGACTGAAATATGCCCGGAGCCCCAGCGCTTGAACCCGTACTGTTCTTCGGATTTGGCCGCCGACCAGGCGGAAGAGGATTTGTTTTTCAATAGAGTTGAATGAGAGTCGAGAGTTGAGAGTGAAGAAGCTGCAAAGCAAGCGCTCACCCACGTTTGCCTTCACTCGGCTTCCAACTCGCATATCAGTACTTCTCGGCTTGCTTTTGCCAGACGTGAATCAGTTAGATGCATGTTTTCTTCTTTCAAACACTCCTTCCCGCGATGTCGAATTTGTCCTCACTGATCAGCCTGCCCCAGTTTCTTGCTCAGACCACCGCCCCTGCCGGGCAGCCCGCCGGGGGCATGCCATCGATGATGATCATCGGTTACGTGCTGCTCTTCGCGGCGATGTATTTCTTCATGATCGCGCCCCAACGGAAGAAGCAGAAGGCGCACGAGGCCATGTTGAAGTCGCTTGAGACTGGCGACGAGATCGTCACGACTGGGGGTATCTTTGGCGTGATCACCAACGTGAAGGAAGACCGCTTCATCGTCCGCATCGCGGAAAATACCAAGATCGAGGTCGGCAAGGGCTTTGTTCAATCGGTGTTGAACAAGGAAGCGGCGCCGGTCGCCAAGAAGTAATTTCCGGGGCCAGGGACAGGCCGGTTTGCGCCTTCGCGCGTGCATCGTCTCCCGGCTTCCGACACCATCGAATTTAAACCCAAACGATACATGCTCAAACGCAACCTCTGGAAGCTCGTGCTCTGCCTCGCCATCGTGGTGTGGGCCGTGTCTCAGCTTATCCCCGTCAACGATACGCCCTTTGTCGACTATGTGCGGACGCACGCCACGGCCAAGCCGGCGGAATTCGCCCAGCTGATGGACGAAGCGGCCGCGCGTCGAACCAGTCTGCAGGCCCCGAGTGAGTTCGTCGCGCTCAAGCAGATCGGGAAAGAGCGGCGGCTCGATCTGTCGCAATACTTCCCCCACATCCGGTTGGAGGAATCACTGCGTAATGTCGAAAAGCGGAATGATATTCTCCTCGCGGAGTTGCTGCGTCTTTCCAAGGGCCGTTTGCAGCTGGGGCTCGATTTGCGCGGTGGCGTCGCCTTCACCCTCGAGGCCGTCGAAAAGGCCGGCGAGGAAATGGACCAGGAGCAACGGCGCGAGAAACTCCAGAAGGCGATCGAGATCATCGGCGCCCGGATCAACGGCCTCGGCGTCGCCGAACCCATCCTTCGCCCGATCGGCGACAACCGCATCGAAATCCAGCTCCCCGGTGTCAGCACGAAAGACAACCCGGACGTGGTCGATCAGGTGAAGGCTCCTGCCCGCCTTGATTTTCGCATGGTGCATCCGAACCTGACCGCTGGACCTGGAGTCGAAACCCCCGCGGGTTACGAAATCAAGACCTTGGATCACGAGGGGCGGCAGGGTGAGGTCAGCGTGGAAGAGATTTTCGTGAAACGCATCCCGGAGATGACCGGTGAGATGGTTTCAAATTCGTTCGCCCGCCCCGATATGTACGGCAAGCCCGAGGTCATCCTCGAGTTCACCGCCGAGGGCCGCGCCCGCTTTGCGGATGTCACGCGGGCGATCGCCGAGATCGGTCAACGCGGCGGCCCGCTCGGTCGCCTCGCCATCATACTCGACGGCCGGCTCTACTCCGCGCCGACGGTGCGCGAAGAGATCGACAGCGATTCCGCCCAGATCACCGGTAATTTCTCGGACCGCGAGGCCATTAACCTCGCCAATGTCCTGAACAACCCCCTCGACGTTGAACTCCGCGTCATGGAGCAGTACGAGGTCGGGCCCACCCTCGCGGCCGACTCCGTCCTGAGTGCGCGCAACGCGTTCATCTTTAGCACGGCGCTGACGATCTTCTTCGTCGTTATCTTCTACACCTTCGGTGGCCTTGTCGCCGCCATCGGTATGGGCGTCAATGTCATGATCACGCTGGGTGTGATGGCGAGCATTGGAGCCACGCTCACGATGCCCGGTATCGCGGGTATCGTGCTGACGCTGGCCATGTCGGTTGACGCAAACATCCTGATCTTCGAGCGCATGCGCGAAGAGTTGAAACTGGGCAAGTCGCTCGGAGCGGCGCTCGAGGCCGGTTTCGACAAGGCTTGGAGCGCCATTCTCGATTCAAACGTCACCACGTTCCTGGTGGCCGCGATCATGATCGGGCTGGGAACCGGCCCGGTAAAAGGCTTCGGCGTTACCCTCGCGATCGGTATTTTCTCCACGATGTTTGCCGCGGTGGTCGTCAGCAAACTCATCCTCGAGTGGCTGGTGCACGGCCAGGTGATCAAGTCTTTGAAGATGTTCTCAATTCTCCAGAACACCAATTATGACTTCCTCAAACATGCGAAGGCCGCGTTCATCGCCTCCGCGGTGTTGGTGGTGGTGGGACTCGGAGTCGTGACCTACAAGGGAAGTTCCATTTACGGCATCGACTTCCTCGGTGGCGATATGGTCTCGATGACCTATGGAAAAAAAGTCGAGATTGCCGAGCTGCGGCAGACGGCCACGCAGGCTGGTCTCCGGGATGTGAGTTTCTCCTATCAGCAGCCTATTGGCGCCGAGCGGGAAATTCTGAAGGTAACCGCTCCGTTCGACCAAGGTCGTCCATCCGTCAACGCCCTGCAAAAGGCACTGCCCGCCGCCAATCTTGAAATCGTCGGCGAGACCCGCATCGGGCCTTCCATCGGTGAAGAGATTCAGTGGAACGCGCTGTGGTCGGTTTTCTGGTCGCTCGTGCTCATCCTTCTCTACGTCGCGTTTCGCTTCGAGATGGGCTACGGCATCGGCGCCGTGGTGGCCACGATCCACGATTTGCTGCTCACGATCGGCGTCTTCGTGCTCTTCGATCGGCAGTTCAACGCCTCCATGGTGGCGGCGATATTGCTGATCGCCGGTTACTCGATCAACGACACGATTGTCGTATTCGATCGCATCCGGGAAGAATTGAAACTCAACCCGATCGGCACCTTGCGGGAGATCATCAACCGTTCGCTCAATCTCACGCTTTCCCGTACGATCATCACGGGTGGCACGACGCTCCTCACCGCGGTCACCTTGATCGTAACGACGAGTGGCGATGTGAACGATATCGCGTTCACCCTGCTCATTGGTGTGATCACCGGCACGTTCTCCTCCCTCTTCATTGCGACTCCGGTCTTCTACTGGTGGCACAAGGGCGATCGGAAGCACGTGGAGGCGCATCACGATATCGCGCCCAAATACGAGTGGCAGGGCACCAGCAAGGCAGCTGAGTAATTTCTTTCGTCCCTGCGCCATGTTACTGCGAGGAGCAAAGCGACCCTGCGATCCACCGCCCCGTGGGTGGATCGCGGCACGCGCTGTGCTCTTGCTGGCACTGGCACCGTGATCGACTGACATCTCCCTCTGCATGCGCTGGACCCACACGCCGCTCCCGGCCGATGAGGTCGAGGCGCTCAGCAAACGCGCCGGCGTTAGCCGGGTGCTGGCGGAGCTTTTGTTGCGCGCCGGCCTGCGCGACAGCGACGCCACCACGGCGTTTTTGCAACCGGCGCTCGCCGGCCTCAACGATCCCTTTCTGCTCCGCAATCTCACCGCGGCGGCCGCGCGACTCGCGCAGGCGATTGCCCGGCGCGAGCAGATCGTCGTGCTCGGTGACTACGACGTCGATGGCGTCAGCAGCACCGCTCTGCTGGTGATGGTGCTGCGGCGCTTCGGGCTGAACCCGCGCTTTGTCGTGCCGCGCCGCTCCGAAGACGGCTACGGGCTGTCACGCAGCGCGATCGATCGCGCCTTGGAAGGAGGGAAGCCCGATCTCTTCATCGCGCTTGA
>CAYVDZ010000536.1:0-4369 GCA_964450575.1 uncultured Opitutus sp. | reverse complement strand
CGATCCTAAATCCTCGATCATCGATCATATTTCTCACAGAGGCACAAAGTTCACAAAGTCCGATCCTCCGAACCCCGTCTCCGACGACCCGACAGGGTCAAACCCTAATGTCTTTTGCGCTGTCACTGATTCTGATGCTGGTAGCGATCTGGTTGCTCGCGCGACGGGAGCGGAAACACGGTGTAGCCAGGGTGGCCCACTAACCATCCCTAAAATTGGGCATAAACCGGATCGCGGCGGTCCGGACGGGGCGGTCCGGACGGGGTCATGTCGTGAATCGTGATAGCGGGCCGGAGCGTCTACTGCGATTTGGGGCGGGCCACGTAGTTGCATCGAATCAATTTGGAACAGCGAACGAACGCGAAAGTCGACTTCGCCCTTTTCTTATCACGATTCATGACATGACCCCCTCGGGCTGCCCCCGATGTCGAAGGGGTTGCGATGGCTGGCCGCTGCGACCGCAGAATTCCGCGCGGCCCTTGGGAAGAGCGGCGAGGCCTGCGCCGGAATTTACCGCCGCAGGCGCGTAATCCTTGCGCTCAGAACCGCCCGCTGACCCCCGCGTTGATCGTGGTGCCGTTGATGATGGTGGTCTGCATCTGGCTCCGGACCCCCCGATAAAGCACCTGCGGGGCGTTGAACAAATTGGAGACGTCTAAGGTGAGGCTGAGCGACGGGCGCAATTGGTAGGCCACGCCGACGTTGACGGTTTTCAGCGCGAAACGATAGGAATTCCGACCGAGGGTCGCCGCGGAGTAGGACACGATGTAATCGCTGGTGTAGTTGTAGAGCACGCGGGTGCTGAAGCTGCGGTAGCGCCAGGCCAGCATCAGGTTAACTGCCCGCGGGATGAAACCCTGGACCTGTCCGGTGCTGAGGTTGGTCGTGCCGCCGAAATCGCCTCGGGTGTTGAGGACCGTGTAATTAGCCGTGCCGCTGAGACCCTTGAGGAGCCCTGGCAGGAAGGTGAACTGCTGCTGGTAGCTGATTTCCCATCCCTCCACGAAAGCCGTGCCGGCATTGAGCGACTGGAATCGGGCAAAGCCGGCGTAGTCACCGTTGAAGCCGTTGTCGGTGCCGGTGCCGACGGTGCCGGTGTTGATGCCGTCGACGATGAAATCCTTGATCGTCTTTTTGAACCAGCCGACGGAGACGTTACCGACCGGTTCGAAGGAGTAGTCCAGCGTGGCATCCCAATTCACGGCGGTCTGCGGGAGCAGGCTCGGATTGTTGATGCTGACAGTCTGGGCATTCTCGTTGGCGCTCTCGCCGGGGAGAAAATTAGACATCGCCGGGCGGCCAAAACTCGTGGACCAGCTGACGCGGCCCTTCAGATTGGGAGTGATGTCATGCGTGAGGTGGGCGCTGGGAAACGATTTGGTGTAGCTGCCCTTGGTCTCGCGGCGGGTGTAGTCACGCGTGACGGCGGCGATGGGGTCAGCCGCCCGCTCGGCCGCGGTGCTGCGGGTGCTGGCACGGGCGAGCACCCAGCCGAAGCCATTCGTATCCGTCTTCTCGGTGCGCACGCCACCCAGATAGCCCGTGCGCCCCAGCCAACCCTCACGGCTGAACTTGCCCTGCGCCATCAGGTACCCGGCGGTTACCGTCTCAAATGCGTGCCTCGTGCCGCTGTGTTTGACCTGCTCGCGCCAGTAAACGTCATCGGTCCAGAGCTCGGGGCTAGTGAGCTTGTGTTTGCTCAGGTGCCAGGTGGTGTCCCATTGCGGGATGCGGCGTCCGGTCTTGATCTGATCGAACATGATGCGATCCGGATTGTGGGCCAGCGGGCCAGTGCCGACATAGTTGTACCGGTTGCCGCCGCCGGTGGACTTGGCCAGGGTTTCGCGCCACTGAACACCGGTCCTGAGGATTGTCCGGAGCTGCGTGGAGAGGGCATAGCGGGCGTCGCCATTCAGCTCCCGGATCCGCTGGTCGTTTTGGTTCTGCGCCCGGACCAACGCCGGGGCGCTGGTGACGGGACGCCAGTTGGCCGGGTTGGTGAAGTCGGGCCCCGCCGTCTGGATGAACCGCGGGTAGAGATCCGACTGCGTGCGGTCGAGGATCCAACCGACGTTTGTAATCTGGTTGGTAAGGTCGCCGCCGGCGCCGCTGCCGTTGTTGAGATTGGTGCGGGCGAAGCGGGCGCTGTAATTAAGCTGCAGCGGGCCGAACTCCTGCTCCACGGTAAGATCCACCCGGCGCATCCGGACCATGTAGTGGTTGGGTCCGATCATTTGCATGTTGATGGTCGAGGTGGGCACCGCTCGCACCTCCGTGATGCGATCGGTAAACCCGGGGACGATGCTCGATGTGGTGCCGTTGGGGACGAAATTTTGATTCTGGGTGCCGGTGAAGGCCCTCGTTCTCCAGCGGATGCGGCTAAGCTCCTTGTTGTCGTTCGTGACCCCGCTCAGCGTAAGCTTGGTGCTGGCCGAGAGGCGATAGTCGGCCTTGACGCTCAGACTTTGCTGCTTGCGGTTGTTATAATTATCCTGGGTCTGGTAGCTCCACACGTAGGCTGGCTGAGTGGTGGTGTTCTGAAAATCGCGATCGGTCCGGAAGAAGCCGACGGCGTTTTCGCTGTAGAACAAGTTGACGCTGACGCCCAGGTTTCGCTCTTCGCCGAAGACACCGAACAACTCCTGATAGCTGAAGTTCATCACGGGATGGGCCCGGTGCTGCTCGCGATACGGAATCTGCTGCGTGAATGACGGCGCAATCCGGGCAGAGAAATTGTAGGTAATCCGGCGCTTTTCCTTCATGGTGAGCGCCGAGCGGCTCTTGAAGTTGATGGTGCCACCGAGCGACTCGGCGCTCTTGTCGGGCGTATGGCCCTTGATCAGCTCGAGCTGATCGAACATGCCGCTGGTGATGCTTTGATTCTCGAACGCACGGCTGAAGCCAAGGCTGGGGAGCCGGGCACCGTCCATGGTGACGGTGTTGAGCCCAGCGCCCATGCCACGGATGTTAAATTGGTAGTTGAGGCCTTCTTCGGTCGGGCTGCCCGCCACGCCCGGCAGGCGCATGATGACCTCGCCGGCGCTCATGTTCGGCAGATTGCCGAAGGAATCCATCGCGACGACGTTCTTCACGTTGAGCGAGTTGCGCTGCGCGGTGATGGCGGCGGCATCGCCCTCGCGTTCGCCGGTGACCTTGAACGCGTCGAGCTTGTAAATGCCGGTGGTGAGGGGGAAATCGCGCACGGCCCGCTCGCCGGGGGCGAGCGACACCGGGCTCCGCACGGTGTCAAGTCCCAGGTAGGACACGACGATCTCATGAGCGCCCGCCGGCAGCCCGGAGAGCACAAAACGTCCCGACTGATCGGCCAGGGTGGTCAAGCCGAGCTGGGGCACGTCAACTTTTGCGCCTTCGAGCAGTTTGCCGGTGGCGATGTTGCTCACAGTGCCGGTGATCGAGCCGGTCTCGGCGGCTTGAGTGGAAAGGGTCGGTGTAAATGCGAGGGCGATCCAGGCAGCGAGGACTACGAACGGTTTTGTCGGTCTCATGGGGCAAACGGTACGAGGGTTAGTGGGGAGCCGGAGGATTCGGGGACATCCTCCCTGCAAGTCAGCGGACGGCGGGCCGATCCACTGGCAGTTCTGACGATCGTGGACTCCCCGACCATTTCAAAGTGACTCATCGCGGCAAGGTAAATGTTCTACTCGGACGTGGTGATCGGTTGCGTTTTCGGGGCCGGAGGGCGCGACGGGCAGGGAGCTGGCCCCGACCGGTGAGCGAACGGCCGGACTGGCGGGAGCCAACGGTTGGGGCCGCGCCGCTGGCGGCGTTGCAGCCGTTGCACGTCGATGTGATCGAGGCGGGCACCGCGAGCCACGGGCGGTGGAGCTTCTACTTGAGCCGGTATCGCTATTGCGACGTGATGGCAGGGCGCGCGCGTGGGGCGGTCGCGTCTCTCAGCTGCGGGACGAGGCTGAGACCTTCGAGACCCGAACGGGCCGGCAAGCCGCAGAGCTCGGCGAGAGTCGATAGATATCGAGCAACTCGGCTGGCTGCATCGATGTGTGCTCCTTTCGCGACTCCGGGTCCGACAAAGATCAAGCGCACGCGCGTCGAGCGTTCCCATGAGTGTGTTCTTACCTGTGATACTTTTTCTCCGAGATGGAGCCCGTGATCGCTCCAAAGTACGACCACGGTATTGTCCGCCAGTCCCGCCGCATCGAGGGCCGCGGAACCAAGGAGCGAGTCCGTAGATGCCGGTCGTCGTCGGGACGCAGGCTCAGCATCAAACTCGTGCGCGAGGGATTACAGAGGGGCGACTGCCATTGCGCCTTCAGCAAGGGGTGCCGCGCGCGGCGGGGCGGTCCGGACGGGGTCATGTCGTGAATCGTGATAGCGGGCCGGAGCGTCT
>CAYVDZ010000535.1:641-4373 GCA_964450575.1 uncultured Opitutus sp. | reverse complement strand
CTATGTGGAAGCGTCGCGTCAGCTTGCCGCGCGGGTAATGCGGGAGTCCTCGCGGTTTGACGCGCGGCTGGATGCAGTGTCCCTGCGCCTCCTGGGGCGGACCTTCGCCCGCCCCGAGCGGACCATTCTGCGGCGCACTCTGGATGACGCGCTGGCGACGTATCAGCGTGAGCCTGACCTGGCGCGCCAGTTGTTGAAGGTGGGGGCAACCCCGGCGGATGAAACCCTCCCGGCGCCCGAACTGGCGGCGTGGACGCTTGTTGCCAGCCAAGTGATGAATCTCGATGAATCGTTGACCAAATAATCGTATGCAACCGCTCCCCCCTGACTGGCAGCAACCCCTCGAGCGTTACAACGAGGCGATCACCCGGAGACAGTTTTTCCGCACGAGTGGCACGGGCCTTGGTGTGGCCGCGTTGACGGCGTTGTTGGGCAACCGTGCCCTTGCCGCGGGCGGCACGGAGGCGCCGGTCAACCCGTGGAAATTCGCCCCCAAGGCGAAACGCGCGATCTATATATCGTTGATTGGTGCGCCCTCGCAGTTGGAATTATTTGATCACAAACCGGCGTTGCAGACCCGGTTCAGAGAAGACCTGAAGGACTGGTTGAAAGATCAAGGTGAGCGGTTGACCGGGATGACCTCGAAGCAGACCGGATTCCCCCTGGCGCCGAGCATCTTTAAGTTTGCCCAGCATGGGAAGAGTGGGGCGTGGGTCAGCGAACTGCTCCCTTGGACCGCGAAGATGGTGGATGATATCTGTATTATCCGCTCGATGAAAACCGACGCGATCAATCATGAACCGGCGAACCAGTTGATCTATACCGGCTCGATGCAAAACGGAAAAGCCTCGATGGGGTCGTGGCTCTCGTACGGGCTCGGTTCGATGAATCAGGATTTGCCGGCGTTCGTGGTGTTGCATGCGAAGCACACCAGTCCGTTCTCCAATGTGCAGGCGATCTCGTCGCGGCTCTGGGGATCCGGTTTCCTTCCGGGCAAACATGCAGGTGTATCGTTGCGGCCCCAAGGCGATCCGGTGTTGTATTTGAACGATGCGCCTGGGATTCCGCGGGATCTGCGGCGGCGGATGCTGGACGGGCTCGACGCGCTCAATCGGCGCAGTTACGAGAGCATTGGCGACCCGGAGATTCAGACCCGCACGCAGCAGTACGAGATGGCGTTCCGCATGCAGGCGAGCGTCCCGGAGCTGGCCGATCTGACGCAGGAACCGGCGGCGACGTATGAGCTTTATGGAGACGAAGCGCGGGTGCGCGGGAGCTTTGCGAGCTCGGCGCTGATGGCGCGGCGGCTGGTGGAGCGGGGGGTGCGATTCGTGCAGATCTTCCATCGCGGTTGGGATCAGCATGCATCGTTGCCGCGCGATATTGCCTCGCAGTGCAAGGACGTCGACCAGGCGTGTTATGGCCTCATTCAGGATCTGAAGCAGCGTGGCATGTTGGACGACACGCTGGTGATCTGGGGCGGCGAGTTCGGGCGGACGGTTTATAGTCAGGGTACGCTGACTGAGGCGAATTACGGCCGCGATCACCACCCGCGGTGTTTCTCCATCTGGATGGCGGGCGGCGGCGTGAAGCCGGGCCAGGTATATGGCGAGACGGATGAAATGTCGTATAACATCATCAAAGATCCGGTGCATGTGCGTGACCTGCACGCGACAATCCTGCATCTGATGGGCATCGAGCATGATCGGTTCTCGTTCAAGTTTCAGGGCTTGGATCAACGCCTCACCGGCGTGGTGCCGGCGCAGGTGGTGAAGGACATTCTGGCGTGAGTGGCCTTGATGCCGTAATGCGTCTGATCGAGGTGACACAGACATTCCTGTCTGTCCCGGATCGCTTGTTTTATGTTGTCAGACGTATGATACGACCGGAACAGGCAGGAATGCCTGTGTTACCGTCGGAACAGGCAGGAATGCCTGTGTTACCTTGGGAACAGGCAGGAACGCCTGTGTCACCTTCGCCGATAACCGGCGGCCAAGGGTTGTGTTTCGGGACCGGCGCGTTTTCTTTTGTGCTACGTTCCCTGCCCCATGATTCGTTATTTTGTTCCTATCGGTCTGTCGCTTGTTTCGGTCGTCGCGTTACTCGCCCAAGTCGGCGGCGAGACGCGTGCGCCGGCGCCGAGGGAGGCGTCGGATTCGATTTCGCCTGGCAGGGCGGCGGGAGCGCCGGCAAAGCTTTCCTTTAACGAGCACATCCAGCCGATTCTCGCGGAGAATTGTTACGCGTGTCACGGGGCGGATTCGGGTTCCCGGAAAGCGGGACTCCGGCTCGATCGCGCTGAGTATGCGTTTAAACCGCTGGAAAAAACCGGGCCGGCGATCGTGGCCGGGAAGCCGGAGGAGAGTTCCCTGATCAAGCGAATCGAATCGACGGATGAGAAGACGATGATGCCGCCGCCGGAAGCACATAAGACGCTTTCGCCAGCGCAGATTGCGACCTTGCGGCAGTGGGTGGCCGAGGGAGCGGAGTACGAAGAGCACTGGGCCTTTATTGCGCCAAAGCGGCCGTCACTTCCGATGGTAGTGACGAATGTCGGGTCGAGGCCGCGTACGCCGGTGGACACTTTCATTCTCGCGCGGCTCGCGAAGGAGAAATTCACTCCCTCGCCCGAGGCGGATCGGCGGACGTTGCTCCGTCGGGTTACGCTTGATCTGACCGGGATTATTCCGAGCTCGGAAGAGGTGGAGGCGTTCGTCGCGGACCCGTCGCCGGATGCCTACGAAAAGGTGGTCGATCGCTTGCTGGCGAGTCCGCGTTACGGCGAGCATCGCGCGCGCTACTGGCTTGATTACGTGCGTTATGCCGACACCCACGGGTTGCACTTTGATAACTTCCGGGCGATCTGGCCGTATCGGGATTATGTGATCCGCGCCTTCAACGCAAACAAGCCCTTCGATCAGTTCGTCCGCGAACAGCTTGCGGGGGATTTGTTGCCGGCGCGGACCTTCGATGAACTCACCGCCACCGGATTCGTCCGAAATAACCTGACGACCAATGAAGGCGGAACAATCCCGGAGGAAACGTATGCGAATGAAATGCGGGATCGGGTTGAGGCGTTTGGTGCCACGTTTCTTGGGCTGACGACAGGGTGTGCGGCGTGTCACGACCACAAGTTCGACCCGATTTCGCAGAAGGATTTTTACGGGCTGGCGGCGTATCTCGGCAACACGGTCGAGAAGCCTTGGGATCTGAATATTGCGGAGCCGCCGCCGGTGTTACGCCTGCCCAAGGCGGAGACGCGGGCAAGCGCGGAGTTTGTTTTGAAAGCGCGGGCAGAGTTGCAGGAGAAATTGGATGCGCGTCGTAGCCAGGCTCGTGAACTCGTGGGCGCGTGGTTGAAGGCGGGCGACTGTCCGAACCCGGTCGGAACCGATGCGCTTCAACTGCGCTTGCGACTCGACGAAGGCAAAGGCGACGTGCTGCGCAATTCGGCGCCCTCAGCGAAGATTAAGGAATTCAAGGCGGACACCAATCCGCTGGTCTGGGGTGAGTCGACATGGATGTGGCCCTCGATGCGGATGGATATTTTCACGCGGGTTCGGTTGGGGGACCTGGGTGATGTCGAGGCCACTGACAAGTTTTCGGTCGGCGGCTGGCTGATGTTGCGAGCCAAGCCCGGTGGCGGTGTGCGAACGGGAACCGGCAGCGGCTCGCTGCTCTCGCGCATGGGCGACGAGTCGCGAAAAGGCGGAGCGGGGTGGGATCTTTATC
>CAYVDZ010000535.1:0-631 GCA_964450575.1 uncultured Opitutus sp. | reverse complement strand
CCTCAACGCGGTGATTGAAGAGCCGGCCGAGAACACGGGAGAGCTTGCGGCCAAGGCGCCGGGTGCGGGCCTTTCTGCGGCCGCGGTGGCGGAAGCTGCCGCGACGATTGATCCGCGCGCGCAGAAAGCCCCGACGGCGGTGCGAGGGATTCAAGTGGCGACGCGCGGGACCTTTCCCCGCGACGAGTGGATGCACGTATTCTTCACGTACAATGGCTCGCGGCGGGCTTCCGGGGTGAAGATCTACGTGAACGGCAAGGCGGTTGAAACCGACGTGAAACTGGATGCACTGGCTTCGAAAGACTCCATCCGGACGGATGCGGAGATGCACCTCGGGCGGCGGGATGATTACCAGCCGATGCGCGAAACGCGTTTCCAGGATGTGCGCTTTTATCAGCGTTTGCTGCCGCCCGCGGAAGTGGCGCGTCTGCCGTTCGAAGACGTCGCCAGCGAGATCGTGGCGCGTCAGCCGGATCCGACGCAGTGGACCACGGACGAAGCCTTTGTGGTCGCCGACCGGTATTTCCTCGGCGAGAAGGACACCGAGACCATGGCGCTGGCTGCGGCCGTCAGCGCTTCGAGAGCCGTATCATGCGCGCTCACGGCCGCAGCCAGCGCCATGGTCTCGGTG
>CAYVDZ010000534.1:0-4375 GCA_964450575.1 uncultured Opitutus sp. | reverse complement strand
CCATCACCGTGATCGTGCCCCGGCTGACCTCTCAATTAGGAGTGCCGCCATTGGGGCTTGTCTGGGAAGACACCGCACTGGCTCTGCCGCCAGCCGGAGCGTGGCGGGATGTGCTCACGGGGGTCGATTGGCCGGGCGGTGCCACGACCGCAGTGGGTGGACTGTTCGCGACGTTGCCCTTCGCGGTTCTTCACGCCGGGAGTTGAATTCGGGGTTGGTTCCTCCGGTCGAGCGACCCGGAAACGTCACCGTATGCCGATAGGGAGTTCGGATGATTCCACGTTGGGTCGGTTTTCGGTACGATGTCGACTGCCTCGCTCCTCCCGACCGCCTCAACGATTAATGTGCGCCCGGCTGGCGACGAGCCTGCGTCCGTTGCGTCCGCGCCCCGGATGCCGCGCCTGTGGAAGGGTCATCATTATCCTCTGGGGGCAACGTGGATGGGGGACGGCGTGAACTTTGCGCTGTTTTCAGAAAATGCCACGGCGGTGGAGTTATGTCTTTTCGATCGACTCGGGGAGCCGGAAAGCGCGCGGGTCCGATTGACCGAACGGGGCGGGTATGTCTGGCACGGGTTTCTTCCGGAGGTTAAGCCGCGGCAACTCTATGGCTATCGGGTACATGGTCCGTATGACCCGGCCAGGGGGCATCGCTTCAATCCCCACAAAGTGCTGCTCGATCCCTATGCCAAGGCAATCACGGGCCGGGTTCAGTGGTCGAAAAACATGTTCGGCTACAGTATTGGCCATGCCAATGAAGATCTGTCCTTTAACGCGCGGGATAACTCCCGGTGCACCGCTAAAAGTATTGTGGTCGACCCCACGTTCGCCTGGGGCTTCGACCGGGCTCCGGATCGCCGGCTCGATGAAACGGTGATCTATGAAGTGCACGTAAAGGGGTTTTCCAAGCTCTGGGAGGTAATTCCTGCGAAACTGCGCGGCACGTACGCCGGGTTGGGGAGCCCGGAGGCAATCGCTTATTTTCAGACGCTGGGCGTCACGGCGATCGAACTGCTTCCGGTTCATCATTACATCGCTTCGCAGCACCTGCTGGAAAAGGGTCTAACTGATTATTGGGGCTATAATACCATGGGATTCTTCGCGCCCGAAGCGTCATTTAGCAGCGCAGGCGATCGCGGCGGACAGGTGGACGAATTTAAATCGATGGTCAAGGCTTTGCATAGCGCAGGCCTCGAGGTCATCCTTGATGTCGTATATAACCATACCGCCGAAGGAAACCATTTTGGGCCGACGTTTAGTTTTCGCGGAATCGACAATGCCAGTTATTACCGGCTCGTTGGCGATAATCCGCGTTATTATATGGATTATACCGGAACGGGCAATACCTTGAACGTGCCCAACCCGCATGTCCTGCAGCTGGTCATGGACAGCCTGCGGTATTGGATTACGGATATGCACGTGGATGGTTTTCGTTTCGATCTCGCGCCCGCGCTCGCGCGTGAACTCCACGATGTCAGCCAGCTCTCCTCGTTTTTCGATGTCATTCATCAAGATCCCATCATCTCGCGAGTGAAACTAATCGCCGAACCGTGGGATGTCGGGGATGGCGGCTATCATGTCGGTAACTTCCCGACTTTATGGGCCGAGTGGAATGGACGGTACCGTGATACGGTGCGCAGCTATTGGAAAGGGGACGCGGGGCTAAAAGGGGATCTCGCCTACCGGCTCTGTGGCAGCTCCGATCTTTATCACTGGAATGGGAAGACGCCCACGGCCTCGATTAATTTCGTCACGTCGCACGATGGGTTCACGCTGCGCGATCTCGTTTCGTTCAATGAAAAGCACAACGAGGCCAACGGCGAAAATAATCAGGATGGCGATAACAACAACCACTCGTGGAACTGCGGCTACGAAGGCCTGGATGCGCCGGAGGAGGTTTTAATTCTGCGTCGTCGCATGCAACGGAACTTCCTTGCCACCCTGTTTCTTTCGCAAGGCGTTCCGATGCTGCGGGCGGGCGACGAATATGGGGCCACCCAGCAGGGAAATAATAATGCCTACTGTCAGGACAACGCCATTAGCTGGCTCTCATGGCAACGCGATGAGCATGCACGGCGGCTGATGGGTTATACATCCCGGCTCATTCGTTTCCGCCTGGCCCATCCGATCTTTCGTCAGCCCCATTTCTTCAAAGGACACGATCTCCATGGGATTGGAATGAAGGATTTAACCTGGATCAACGTGGACGGGACGGAGATGACCGACGAAGCGTGGACCACGAATGGCCATGAGATTCTGGGCCTGATGCTCTGTGGGGACGCGATGAACCTTTTTGATTATAAGGGCGAGGTGGTAACTGACGGCACGTATCTGCTGTTCTGCAACGCGCACCACGAGGATGTTGAAATCGGCCTGCCAGGAAACCCCAACGTGCGCTGGCGACTCATACTTGATACCAAAGAGGAGACGGGTTGGGTCGATCAAGGAGTGATTGAGACGGGCGGCGGATCGAGGCTCATGATTGCTCGCTCCTTCAACCTTTTCGAACAACAAGGCGGAACGGTCGAGGAGGCGCGTGATGTGCGCGGGCGACGCGTGTCAAGGGACTCGCGCCCGCCCAGCCAACCGCAGCCAAAATCAGGGTTGGACGAGACACGGTAAGTTTCAGTCCAACCTTGGAATTTCCCGGAACGCAGCGCCCTCAACCGCTACGAAAAACGTATGGTTACTCATGTTTTGCCTCCGATAACGATCCGTCCCGGTCTCGCGTTTCTCCCCGTTGGGGCGCAGCTGCACGATGGAGGGGTCACGTTCCGGGTTTGGGCGCCCAAGCACCGGAATATTCGTGTGGCCACGGGCGACGGAACAACGACGCGCTACATCGTCCTCGAACGGGATGAGTCGGGTTTCTTCACCGGCCGCGATGAACATGGCCGGGCGCGGGATACGTATTGGTGTCAGTTGGACGAGCAGCTCGCAGCCGATCCCGCGTCACGCTTTCAGCCCGCCGGAGTGGACGGCCCGTCGCAGGTGGTTGACCCCGCTGCTTATCGCTGGCGCATCAATGACTGGCAGCGCCCGCCGATGCGGGGTCGCGTGATTTACGAAGTACATGTGGGAACGTTCACGGCTTCCGGGACGTTTGTGGCGGCGATCGAACGGCTCGATTACCTCCGCGATCTGGGAGTAAATACAATTGAGTTGATGCCCTTGGCGGAGTTCGCGGGGCGGAGAAACTGGGGCTACGATGGGGTAATGCTCTTTGCACCGTCCCATCACTATGGCAGTCCGGATGAGTTGCGGGCGCTGATTGATGCGGCGCACGAACGGGGAATCGCGGTGATGATCGATGTGGTCTATAATCACCTGGGGCCCTGTGGCAATGTGTTGCCCGGTTATTCGGATGATTACGTACACCCGGAGAAAAACAGCCTCTGGGGCTCGGGGCTTAATTTTGATGGCACGAACTCGGGCCCGGTGCGTGAGTTCTTTCTGCAGAATGCGTGTATGTGGTTGGATGAGTACCGGGCGGATGGTTTGAGATTGGATGCGGTGCACGCGATTCACGATTGCAGCACGCCGCACGTGATTGCCGAAGTGGCGGCGGCCGCGCACGCCCGGGGGGCGTTTGTCGTGGCGGAGGATGATCGAAACGAGGCGCGGATCATTACCCCGGTTCGGGACGGTGGCTGGGGCGTCGACGGGATGTGGGCGGATGATTTCCATCATGCCGCGCGGGTGGCGATCACGCGGCAAGCGGAGGCACACTTCGCGAATTACTCCGGTAGCTTGCAAGAGATCGTGGATACGCTGCGCGCCGGATGGTTTTACCGCGGACAATATTATCGGAGTTGGAAACGACCGCGTGGCACCAATGCCAGCCAGTTGCCGCCGGAGCGATTTGTCCTGTGTATATCGAATCACGATCAAGTGGGAAACCGTCCCATGGGTGACCGCTTGGGCAACGTGATTTCGGCTGAGCAGTATCGGGCGTTATCGATGTTGCTGTGCTTCGTGCCGTACACGCCGCTGCTCTTCATGGGCCAGGAGTGGGCTGCGGGAACGCCGTTTCCGTTCTTTACCGATCATCCTGGCGAAGTCGGCGCCAACATGGCGAAGTACCGTCAACAGGAGTTTGCCCACGTGGGGGCGGCTTATTCGTCGGACGTCCTGGCACAAATGCCGGATCCGCAGACGGAGACTACGTTCGTGTCCGCGAAACTGGATTGGGCCGAGCGCGAGCGCCCTCCGCATGCCGGTGTACTGGGGTTGTATCGGGAATGCCTGCGGCTGCGGGCAGCGCACCCTGTCTTCCAATCGCCTGGCCGGGATCACTGGCAGGTGGAGAAACGCGGTGAGGTGGGGCTCGCGTTGCGGTGGCACGGGGCGGGGGACGAGTGGGCGTTGATTCTCGC
>CAYVDZ010000533.1:0-4376 GCA_964450575.1 uncultured Opitutus sp. | reverse complement strand
TCATGTTCCTCTCGCTCGTTGCCGGCCTCGGCAATCCGGGCCGCTCCTACGAAGCGACCCGCCATAACCTTGGCTGGGTCGTCGTCGAAGCGCTCGCCCGGAAACACCGTCTCACTTGGAAACATGTGGCACAGTTCGAGGCGGACGTCGCCCGTTGGGATGTTGGTAAAGGTCAGACTCGCTGGCTGGTAAGGCCAGTCACCTTTATGAACCTCAGCGGTAAGGCGGTGGCCGGCCTGGCTCGATTCTATAAAATCGACCCGGCGGAAACGGTCGCGGTCTACGACGACCTCACGATCGATCTCGGCTTACTTAAGGTATCGGTTTCGGGCAGTGCCGGCGGCCACAATGGTGTCGCCAGCCTGCTCGAGCACCTTGGCCCCGGCTTCGTGCGTTACCGCCTCGGGATCGGCCCAAAGCAACCCGCGCAGATGGACATGGCCGCATTCGTACTCGGAAAATTCACTCCTGAACAACAGACCCTCGTTAACCAGAAAATCGATCATTACGTATCAGGGCTCGAACTGCTGCTAGCCCGCGGCATCGAGCCAGCCATGAACCAGCTTAATCGCAGAGACATAAAATGAATTCCACCCATCGCAACTACCGCGCGACGTTCATCCTCGATAACCGCGGCAAGGAAGACACCGTCGATCAGATCATTGACGGCGTGAAGAAAGTCATCGCCGAAATCAAAGGCGAAGTCACCGCCGTCGAAAACATTGGTAAGAAGGATTTCGTCCGCGTCACGGACAAGAAATTCACCAGTGCCAACTACGTGCACGTCAATTTTTCCGCGCCCAGCGAGGCGCCGTCGCAGCTCCTGGAGAAGCTCCGGTTAAACGATAGCGTTTACCGGACCTTCATCCAGTCCGCTTAACTCTAACGCCCATTGCCGCGGACTTCCTCTCATGCCCTCGCTCAATAAAGTCTTACTCATGGGCAACCTCACGCGTGATCCCGAATTGCGGGTGACGCCGAAAGGTACCTCGATTTGCCAGTTCGCGCTGGCGATCAATCGCCAGTTCAAGATGGAATCGGGTGAGAGTCGGGAGGAAGTGATTTACGTGGACGTCGAAGCTTGGGGCAAACAGGGCGAGACCATCGCCAAGTATTGCGTCAAGGGTCGCCCGCTTTATGTCGAAGGCCGTTTGCGCCTCGATCAGTGGGAAGACAAGACTACGAAGGAAAAGCGGAGCCGCATGAAAGTGGTGCTCGAGCAGTTCCAGTTTCTTGGCGATGGCCGGGCCGGCGGACCTGGAGGCGGGCAATCGTCCGCAGGCGAATTCGACCAGACCGGTGGCGGCACGCCGGAACGTCATTCGCCTCCACCGCGCGCGAGCGCCAAGCCAACAGCGCCGGAGAATCTCGAAGAAGATGTCCCGTTTTAAGCAACGGGTCTGTATTGAATGTTGATGCGACGACTCGCGAGAGTCGCCGTCGGTCCCGATCGCGGGATCGTGAAACCTAAAACCAAAACCTCCGCTCTCGCGGACTGATTTAACTCATACTGAAATGGCTACCACAGAAGTACTCCTTGTCCAACCCGTCGAAGGTCTCGGCGGCGAAGGCGACCAAGTCAAAGTCCGCGCGGGCTATGCTCGTAATTACCTGCTTCCGCGCAAAATCGCAGTGACGCTGAATGCGTCCAACAAGAAGCACGTCGAAGCGCTGAAGAAGCGCCGGGCGCAGCGCGAACAGTCCGAGGTCACCAGCGCGCAGGAACTCGCGAAAACGCTCGAAAAGACGAGTCTCGCCTTTGCCGTGAAGACGGGTGAAGGCGGCCGGATGTTCGGAGCGATCACCGCGCAGGATGTGCACGAGAAGCTCGTCGCCGCCGGTATCGATCTCGACAAGAAGAAGATTCACCTCTTTACCCCAGTGCGGACGCTTGGCCGCCATGAGGTCAAGGTGAAGCTCCATCCGGAAGTCAGTGTCGATCTCGCATTCGATGTCGTTTCGGAAAATCCGATTGAAGCCCCCGCGGCGGAAGAACAACCCGAGGGCGAACGCACCGAGAAACGTTCCGAGCGCCGTCCCCGTTCGGATTCGTAAGGATTGACCGTTCGCAGAAGCGGCGTTCCGGCGGTAATAGGATCCCGGGGCTTTGCGAAACGGTTTCATTTCCAGCCGGATCGCTGGCTGGAAATTCCACGCTAAGAGCCGCGTGCCTGGCATGCGGCTTCAATTTGTGAACATCCCGCCAGTAAGTTCCGGTAAGTCTCGTTTGCGTTCGATGGCTGCCGCCATTCGCATCCGGGTTCGATCTGATGGTCCAAGACTTCTCCAGCAACTCACCCCGTTCCCGTTCCAAGCCTCCGGCTGGCGATGCCGCCGTTGGAGCGGTGGGGCGGACAATGCCGCACAGCCTCGAGGCGGAGGAGTACCTGCTGTCATGTTGCATGATCGACGGCCCTGACGTGATTTCGCGCTGCCTGGAAGCGCGCATCAAGCCCGAGTCGTTTTACGATCCGAAGCATGGGATCGTTTTTGAAAAATTGGTGGACCTCTATAACCGGCAAACGCCGGTGGATATCTCCGTGGTGGCGGAGGAGTTGAAGACCTCGCGGCAACTGGAGCAGATCGGAGGCTATGCGTTCCTGGCGCAAGTGAGCAGCCGGATTCCCACGACGGCGCAGGCGAGCTACTTCATTGAAAAAGTGCGCGAGCAAGCCTTGCTCCGCGAAATCATTCGCTCGGCGACCGGAGCGGTGGAGGATTGCTACGCGTTTTCAGGCGGGATCGATGAGTTCGTCGATCAGGTCGAAACGAAGATTTTCGGGGTGACCCAAAATCGCGTCAGTGAGAGCGCGAAGCAGATGCGCGAACCCACTCGGGAAGCCATGAATGTCATCACCAAGATGATGATGAAGAAAGGCGAACTCACGGGGGTCTCATCGGGTTTCAAGGATCTCGATGGCTTCACGTATGGATTTCAGAAGCAGGAAATGATCATCCTGGCGGCCCGTCCCTCAATGGGAAAGACGTCGTTGGCGCTGAATTTTGCAGAGGCAGTGGCGTTGCCGAAGAAAGGCTCGGGAGCGGGCGTGCTGGTCTTCTCGCTGGAAATGGGCGCCGCCCAGCTCGCCCTGCGTATGTTGTGCTCACGCGCGCGGGTGAACATGAAGCTCTTGCGCGATGGTTTGCTCTCAAAAAACGGAGAGGAACAGAATCGCCTGCTCGAAGCAGCGGACGATTTCTCGAAGTCTCCCATTTACATCGATGACTCGAGTTCCATCTCGATCATGCAGTTACGGGCGAAGGCTCGCCGGATCCATTCCCGCTCGCCCCTTGGTTTTATTATAGTCGATTACTTGCAACTATTGAGTCCGACGGACTCACGTCAGCCACGTGAACAGCAGGTTGCCGAGGCTTCACGTGGATTGAAGGCACTTGCGAAGGAACTCGACGTTCCCGTTCTTGTATTATCCCAACTCAACCGTTCGTCTGAAAAAGATAATCGTACTCCCAAACTCTCCGATTTGCGTGAATCAGGTTCCATTGAGCAGGATGCCGACGTCGTGCTGATGTTAGCCCGCCCCAAAGACGCCGACGAAAAATTCCAAGTAGCCGCCGACTCGGCCGAGTTAATCGTTGCCAAGCAACGAAACGGCCCGGTAGGAGAAATGAAGCTTACCTTCCTTCGAGACATCACCCGCTTTGAAAACTATCATCAGTAACCCTGTGCGTAGGGTCACCTCCTCATTTTTCGCCGTTCTCTTGCTGGTGGCTTCGGGTGGAACTCCCGTCCGAGCGCAAGCTCCCGGTCAGCCCCAGCCGTCGGAGGCGCAGCAGCAGACCCCTGTCTTTAAAGCCGGCACGATTACCATCAAGTTTGTCGGCACCGCCAATGTTAACGAGCAGGTGGTCCGGGCTAACATGCAGGTTCGGGAGGGTGGCGAATTCGATGCCAACATGCTTGATCGCGACCTCCGTTCGCTCTACCGCACCGGCCTGTTTGAACTCATTGAATTCAAGCAGGAACAGGGCGATGTGAACACCCTGAATCTTGTCGTCGAAGTCACCCCGAAATACCGCGTCCTCGCGGTCAGGTTCGAGGGCAACGTGAAGATTAAGAGCAACCGTCTCGAGAAAGAGGCCAAGACCCGTCCCAATTTCGCCCTCGATGAACGTCAGGTGAAGGACGATGCAACCAAGCTCATCGAGTTCTACCAAAAAGCCGGCTACAATCAGATCTCCGTCACCTACGCGATCGACAAGGACCGGGTTGGCGGCTTCGGCACCGTTATTTTTAAAATCAAGGAAGGCGCGAAGGTTAAAATTACCGATATCAAGTTTGTCGGCAACAAGAGCGTCAAACCGCGCAAACTGAAGGGTGAGATGGAGACCAAGAAATGGTGGATGTTCTCCTGGCT
>CAYVDZ010000532.1:0-4392 GCA_964450575.1 uncultured Opitutus sp. | reverse complement strand
TCCGCCCATTGCTTTCTTACTTACCCCAATTCTCCACCGCTAAGCGGAGGAGAAAATCGAAATTCTGTGAGCCTAAAGAACGCATGCCTTTGACGGAGTTCCAAACGGAACGGCGATTTTTCTGACTCTTATTTTGAATCCGTCATACCGCCCTCGATACCAGCTCATTCCAACTCAACTGTTTTCTTCTTCACCCGGGGCTCGGTCCAAAGGCGAAGCAGAAGCTCGGCAAGATTACGCATGCTGGTCCGCGCCATGCCTTCATGTCGCACCGCCTCCTTGAAAACCGGCACCACCTCACTCCGCTCCTGGTAATACCGCCACAGCTCGGAATCCAGCTGCATTGCTGCAATGTGTTCATCACCCGTCAGCTTCGAAACCCTCCGAAACTTTTCCTGCCAGTGATGTCTCTCATCAGGATGCCCTTGAAGATAATCGAACACGCGCTGCTCGTAACGGTTAAGACTCATTTCGCCAACGTGCTTCGCATGCGGTGAAAAACAACTGGAATCCGCCCACCTGATCACGGCGTTGCAATTCGATCCTCATCTTGGCTATTCTCCCGCTTCATTACTAACTCCTGACCCTCGTCGGCTATGTGGAATAAATTCAAAGAACAACTCCCCGCGGTGATCCTCACTGCGCTTCTCGTCGTTGGCGGCGCATTCTGGCTCCACCAGAAAACCGTCAAAGACATGGCCACCAGCCAGCAAATCGAGTTTGCCCCGCTGCGGCAGCAGAACGATGACTTGAAGGCTTCCTCGGAGGAAAACCGGCGCCAGATCGAGGCCACCAACAAGTTGCTGCGCGACGCCATCACCAAGCGCGAAGCCGACATGTTCCGCACCGAAGAGGATCTCCAGAAGCTGAACGATCAACGCATGGACGCATTGGCGGAAGCGATTGCCCGGAAGATGCAGCCTTATAACACCGTGCCGAAGTCGGCCGAGGAAGCGGAGAAGATGCAGAGCGAACAGCTCGACAAGGTCTCGAACCGCATGGCCGATCGCATCCAGCCGATTCTCTCCGACATGGCGAAGGATCAAAACCTAACCCGTGACTCCATCGCTCAATACAGCCAGCGAATCTCTGATCAGGTCGGTAGCGTGCTCACCGCCGAACTCGCCAAGAACCAGCAGTTGAACAACAATCTTCAAGCCACGCAAACCGCCGCTCAGGACGCCCTGAAGTTGTCCCACGAGATTACCGCGCTCTACCTCAGCTCGTTTAAAGACCAGGGTCTCATCACCCGCCTGCTCACCCTGCCGGCCAACGTCGTTCGCGACGCCGCCAGCCTGAGCATCGTCAACAGCAGCGACCGCAAAAAGGTGGAAGAACAACTCGTCGCGCGCATGGCTGACATCGAGAAACGTCTGACCGAGCTGCACTCACTGGCACCCGGTCTCGCGATGCCCGTTGGTGGAGACATGCCCGCCCCAGCACCGGCCCGATCCGAGCCCACCCGGCCGCAATCGGCGGTCGCCCCTGCACTCTAACCTGCGATCGCCGGAATCGCGGAACGATTCCTTCTCATTCCAAGCCACGCGATTGCTTCGCGTGGCTTTTCTTTTTTACTCGATTCATGCACCGCACTCCCCGGATAACCGCTTTTTTTTGCTGGCTGGTCTCGCGCTTTTCACCACCAGCTGCGGCCAACGCGGCAGTTCCGTCGACGCCGGCAATCGTGATCAGGTCATTCACCTCGGTAATCTTTCCGAACCCACCGACCTCGATCCCCAGACCATCACGAGCCATCAGGATTTCGGCATCGTGATGGCACTCTTCGAGGGTCTCGCCCAATACGATCCGAAGACCTCCGAACCCACTCCCGCCGCGGCCGAGCGTTGGGAAACCTCCGCGGACGGACTCACGTGGACGTTTCACCTGCGGCACGATGCCCGCTGGTCCAACGGCGATCCCGTCACCGCTCAGGACTTTGTCTACGCCTATCGCCGCATCATTTGTTGAATCGCTTCGGCGATGACGCGGTGGGCTTCGTTCGTGTTGAAGAGAATATCGAGCTCGCCGAAACCGGATTTCCGGACGGCAAAGGGTTTCGACACGGCCAAGCGCTATGAATACTATCAACGCTGCGAGCAGATTCTCGCGGAAGAATGCCCCGTCGCCCCGATCTATTTCTATATGCATAACAACCTCCGTCGTCCGGAGGTAAAGGGCTGGTACGGCAACCTGCTCGATAATCACCCGCTCAAAGGCGTATATCTCGAGACCGCCAACGGGACGAACTGATTTCGCGGCGGGTCGTTGTCTCCACGCTTCGGACGCTCCCGGCTTTCGTGACTCCCGGCTTCACTGAATCCCGGCTCGTTGCTCTGACCCGCTTCAGACGCTCGCTCAAAACGTCTGATAAAACGGATTCGGCAGCTTGAACGTTCGCTCGGAAAATCCGCCCACAAGATCGCTCTCCTGATCACCCAGGTTGGCGATGATCGTATAACCGTCCCGCATGAGGCGTTCTCGCGCCGCGGTCTTGAACGCCGCACTGCTTTGTTTCACCTCCGCCGGTTTGCAGATGAGCTCAACGTACTCAGCGCAATGGATTGAATGTAGGTTTCGTTCAGTCCCCACGCGGTCGCGCTCGGAACGTCCCGTGATATAGAACACCGCCATCCCCCGCTTCCGCGCCGCCCGATAGACTTCGCGAACGGACTCGATGGCGGGAGCCGCGGCCTGGTCGACCCATTGTTCCCAAAGCGGCGGAATATACCCGAAATCATTCGCGCTGATGCTCGACCAGTTGAGCAGCAGCGTCTCGTCCAGATCAAACACCACCGCCAGTCGTTCCGCCGGCAGTCGCCGACTCGCCCTCTCGTCCACCCACGCGAGCGCACTCGCTGCGACCCGCTCCAGGCCTGCCTGATAGCGGCCGGAGTCCACATACGCCCGCAGCTCGATTTTGTGGGGAAACAGGTTGGCCGGCTCCGCCACGGAAACGCGCGTCGGCGTCGCGCACCCCACAAGCACGCCAAGAACAATGAGCGGCAAACCGGCGTGACGGACGAAACGCGACCAGAACATCGACCCAAGGATTTGCATTCGTCGACCACTGGGACCTCCCCCGTCGCAGGCGGCAATCCGGAAAACCGGCTCGCGCGTTTTGACCCGTTCGGCGTTGCGGAATCGACGCTAACCTGCTGAGCTTCCGGCACCGACCCCAGCGGTACGGGTCTGGTCGATGACAGAGCGAAGCGACCTTCGCCAGCCCGGTCATCGCCCGGTCGCCGGGCCCGGCAATCAACCTGTTCCGCCTATGAATCCGCCCGACCCCGCGATCAGTTCCCGCATCTCGTCACTCGGTTGGCGGGCGGCGTGGTTCATTGTCATTTGGGTCGTCCTCGCCGGCAGCTGGCCGACGACGGACGGACCCCTGGTAGCGGCCTTGATCGCAGCTGCCCTCCTCACGAGTTGTCGACTTTGCCCACCTGCCCCTCTCGGCCTGTGTCCCTGGCGAGTGGTACGTTTTATCCCGTGGTTTCTCGGTCAATCCCTTGCGGGCGGACTCGACGTCGCGAAACGCGCGCTCAGCCCGCGAATGCCGCTGCGGGCCGGTTTCGTCACGCTGCCACTCCGTGCCTCAGCCGGGCCCTCCCGCACCACTCTGGTCTGGATCCTGAGCCTACTTCCCGGCACCGCAGCCGTCCATCTGCGAGAGTCGAACCTGACGATCCACGTTCTGGATCGGGAACTTTACACCCTCGAAAAACTGCAGGATCTCGAACGTCGAGTTTCCGCCCTTTTCACTTTACCATGAACGAACTCTATCTCGGCACCGCGTTGTTTCTTCTGCTAAATATTCTCTCCGGGCTCGTTCGCGTCCTGCGCGGCCCCACCTCCACCGATCGACTGATGGCCGCTCAGTTGTTCGGCACCACCGGCGTGGCCATTCTGCTGCTGCTGGGCGAGGTCTTCGCCGCACCCGCCCTGCGCAATGTCGCCCTCGTCTTCGCGTTGCTCGCCGTGTTGGCGACGGTCGCTTTCGTTCGTCGCGTGCCGCCCGCCGCTGCCTCTGAGGAGGGGCAATCCTCATGATCGACAGCGCGACACTCTTCTGCCTCCTCGCCGGCTCCACGTTTTTTTTCGCCGGGACGGTCGGCCTGCTGCGCTTCCCCGACACCTTCACCCGGCTTCACGCCCTCACGAAGGCCGACAACTTGGGGCTCGGTTTCGTTGTACTCGGTTTGGCCCTACAGCAGGAATCGCTCCTCGGCGCCGCAAAACTCGGGAGCATCTGGCTGCTCGCTCTGCTGGCCAGCTCGAGCGCGTGTTACCTGCTCGGCCACCATGCGCTCGAACGTCAATCCAACGCGCCCCAGGATTCCACTGCCCGCTCATGATTGCATTACTCTGGATTTTTGACGCCTTGCTCGTGGT
>CAYVDZ010000531.1:2461-4417 GCA_964450575.1 uncultured Opitutus sp. | reverse complement strand
CCCGCAGGCGGAGCGACGTGATCGGGGTCCGCAAGTCGTGGCTGATCGCGGCGATCATCCGCGTGCGATCGGCGACGAAACGCCGCAGGCGCGATTGCATGCGGTTGAACGCTTCCGTCGTGCGCCGGATATCCTCGGGGCCGGCTTCGGGGAGCAACTCGACTTCTTCCCCTCGCCCGAGGCGTTCGGCTGAATCCGTCAGCCGTTGGAGCGGGCGTCCGATGCGTCGAGCCGCCAGGATGGCGACCAGTAGTAACAAGAGCGCGGTAAAACCTAACGACACGTAGTAATGCGTCGCGGAACGCGTGATCAGATCGGGTCGGGCATACACCGTCTGCAGCCACAGTCCGTTGCGGATTTGCGCGGCGAGACCAAGGCCGCTCCAGCCTTCCAGCGTGATCAACCGCGCGGGTCGGCTGCCGGGCCAGTTTTCGGAAGCGAGGGGCTCCCATATCGGTTTATCGGATACGCGGAGATCCGTGCCGAAAAAACGCGGGTTGGTGACGAAGCCTGTTTTCTCCGCGGTCCCGACCGGTTGTTCGGACCCGCGGGCGAGCGGCCCGGCCGGTAAGGCGCGCAGGAGATACTCGCGGGCGGTGCGTTGCCAGTTGGCCGGCTCGGCCGGCGTGTCCACGGTGAGCCAGTACCGTGATAGCGTCGTACTGGCGGCGCGGAGGATCTCCGGATGAAGGTTTTCGTCGGTGGTATCGAGCAGCCGGATGACGGACGCGATGCGCGCGAGGAACTCGTCGCGTTGGATGCTGCGCAGGATGGTTTCGCGCTCGCTGCGCGAGAGCAGAAAGAACACGCCCTGCGCGACGACCAGCGCGAGCAGCATGAGTCCGATCAGCTGACTGGTCAGGCTGCGCATCCAGAAGCGTTTCATGCCGGCCCTACTTTCGCCGTGAAGCAATAACCGCCGCCCCAGTGGGTTTTGATCAGCATGGGGTTCTTCGGGTCGAGTTCGATTTTGCGGCGGAGGCGGCTCACTTGGTTGTCGATACTGCGGTCGAAGACATCCGCGGCGCGTCCGGCGGTGAGGTCCAACAACTGATCGCGCGTGAGCACGATGCCAGAGTGTTCGAGAAACACGCAGAGCAGTCGGAACTCCACGGTGCTGAGTGGGATGGCGATGCCATCGGCGCCGACGATTTCCCGGCGAACGGTGTCGAGCACCTTGTCATCGAAACGCGTGCGTTCGCTGAGGTGGCTGCCGCGTTGCGCCGGCAGACTGCGCGAGCGGCGCAAGACTGCCTTGATCCGCGCCAGGAGCTCGCGCGGGTTGAACGGTTTCGTGAGATAGTCATCGGCGCCCATCTCGAGACCGATGATGCGATCGGTATCTTCCGCGACCGCGGTGAGAAAAATGATCGGCAGCTGGGAGGTGGCGCGCAGGTCGCGGCACAACGCGAGGCCGTCTTCGCCCGGCATCATGATGTCGAGAACGAGGACATCGGGGGCGCTGCGTTCGAGCAACCGCCGGCACGCGGCGGCGCTTTCGACGGCGGTGACGCGATAACCGTGCTCCCCGAGGTAACGGCTCATGAGCTCTCGAATATCCCGGTGGTCGTCGACGACGACGATGTGCGGAGTCGGGTCCATGGAATTACGGCGAGGGCGTTCTTAGCACGGGACCAACGTGGGGCGCGGAAAAAAGTGTATCAAAGTATGTCACAGCGGCGGCTTCGTCACACTCCGCCACAACTTTCTGACGGAAAGAGAAAACTTTTCCTTTCGGCCCGCGTTAAGGCCCTTCGGAATCGAATGGACCTCATGCGCGCTTCCCTTGTGTTTCTCCTACCGTTGGCTGGGACCGGCTTTTTTAGCGGCTGCATGGTGGGGCCCACGTATCAGAAGCCCGCGGTGGACGTGGCGGAAACGTTTGTTGAACCCAGTCCATGGACGGTTTCCGCGCCTCGGGATCATCTGCCCAAAGGCCGTTGGTGGACGATTTAT
>CAYVDZ010000531.1:683-2451 GCA_964450575.1 uncultured Opitutus sp. | reverse complement strand
ATTTATGAGGACGCCGAGCTTGACCGGCTGGTGACGCGGGCGACGGCGGCGAGCCCGACGATTGCGGGGGCGATTGCCCGGCGGGATCAGGCGAGGGCGCTGGCTCGTTTTGACCGTGCGGGCTTTTTTCCACAGGCGGCGATCAGTGGAATTGCGGAGCGGGGTCGCACGCCGCCGAATGGGCGCGGCTCCGAGGCCACGACCTCGAACACCTTCATCCTGCCGCTCGACCTGGGTTATGAAGTCGATCTGTGGGGACGGGTGCGGCGAATCAACGAAAGCGCCCGGGCGCGGTCCGAGGCCAGTGAGGCGGATTATCACAACGTGCTGTTGGGCGTGCAGGCGGACGTCGCGCGGGTCTATTTTTCGCTGCGCGCACTCGACCTCGAGCGCTCGCTGGTTTCGCGAAATTTGGAGAGCCGCCAGCGTGCGCTCGAGATCGTGAGTCGCCGGTTGGAGTTGGGAGCCAGCGCGGAACTCGATCGCAGTCTGGCGCAGACGGAACTCGCCACGTCGGAGAGTGATTTGCTCGCGATCGATCAGGAGCGGACTACGTTGCGTTATGCGCTTGCGGTGCTGTGCGGTGACATGCCGGGGACGTTGACCTTCACGGAGAACGCGGCACCGCTCGATGCCGCGCCGGCGATTCCAACGGGACTGCCGTCGGAGTTGCTGGAGCGCCGGCCCGATGTGGCTTCGGCGGAGCGAATTCTGGCGGCGACCAGCGCGCAGATCGGAATCACCAAGGCGGCGTTTTTTCCCGCCATCAGTCTCACCGGGACGGCGGGGTTTCGTAGTGACGAACTTGATACGCTGCTCAAGTGGGACCAGCGCCAGTGGGCATTTGGGCCGTCGGTTTCGCTGCCGGTTTTTGAGGGCGGTCGCAATCGGGCGAACTACAAGCGCACGCTCGCGGTTTACGATGAGGCGCTGGCAGCCTATCGGCTGAGGCTCCTGGTCGCGTTTAGTGAAGTGGAGACGGCGCTGTCGGATTTGCGCCGCCTCGCGGAACGTAGCGCGGTCCTTGATCGGGCGGTGACGTCGTCGCGTCGCGCCGCGGATCTGGTCATGGTGCGTTATCGCGGGGGTGACATCAATTATCTCGATGTCACGGCGGCGGAGCGCACGGCCATTGCCAACGAGCGCCTTGCGGTTCAGATTCGCGGCCAGCATCTGATCTCCAGTGTGCTTTTGGTGAAGGCACTCGGCGGAGGGTGGTGACCCGTCAGGCCCCTTTTCCCCTTTCTCACCGCATTATTTTTTCTATATGAAACCACGTTGGGTTCTCTTTGCTGTTCTTGTCCTCGGTGTCGGTGCGGCGGTCGTCTGGCGAAATCTGCCTGCCAGCAAAGCTCCGGCGGGAGCGTCGGCCGCCAAGGGCGGTCCGCGCGGGGTACCCGTCTTGACGGCGATAGTGGCGGTGCGTGACGTGCCGATCTGGCTGACGGGCCTTGGAACGGTGCATGCCTTTAACACCGTGACGGTACGTCCGCGGGTCGGCGGTACGCTTGATACCATTAACTTTACCGAAGGGCAGAGTGTGGAGGTCGGCGACGTGCTCGCGCAAATTGATCCGCGGCCCTATCGTTCCGCGCTGGAACAGGCGAAGGCCCGCAAAGCGCAGAACGAAGCGCAGCTGGCGAATGCCCGGCGGGACTTGGAACGTATTCGCGCCCTCGTGGAAAGTGATGCGGAGAGCCGACGAATTCTCGAACAGCAGGCGGCGACCGTTGCCCAACTGGCGGCGGTGGCGCAGGCGGCGGCGGCT
>CAYVDZ010000531.1:0-673 GCA_964450575.1 uncultured Opitutus sp. | reverse complement strand
CGGCGGAGGCTTCGGTGGCAGACGCCCAGCTCGATCTGGATTTCACCACGGTGCGCGCTCCGATCGCCGGACTCACCGGGGTGCGGTTTGTTGACGCGGGTAATCTGGTGACGGCGAATCAGGCCACGGGCTTGGTAGTGATCACGCAACTACAACCCATCTCCGCGATCTTCACGTTGCCGCAGCAGCATTTCCCGGCGCTGCGTCGTCGCTTGCAGGCCGACAGCTCGCCACCGCTTGTTCACGCCGTCGGTGATCAGGGCGTGGTCCTCGCGGAGGGTAAGCTCGACCTGATCGACAACCAAATCGATACGTCCACCGGGACCGTCCGGCTGAAAGCGTCGTTTCCCAACGCGGATTTCGCGTTGTGGCCGGGCCAGTTTATTACGGCGCCGATCCTGGTGGATACGCGCGTGCAGGCGGTGGTCGTGCCGTCGGAAGTGGTGCAGGCCGGGCTCGACAGCCCGTTCGCGTACGTCGTGAAGGCAGACCAGACGGTGGAAGCGCGTGCGATCAAACCGGGTCCCACGGTGGCGGGCTTCACGATTATTGAAACTGGGCTCACGCCGGGCGAGCGCGTGGTGAGTGACGGCCAGAGCAAGCTTCAGCCGGGTGCCCGTGTTTCCTTTGAGGATACGCCCAAGGTCCTGGCGAGTGGTGTCAAACCCTTGAT
>CAYVDZ010000530.1:0-4437 GCA_964450575.1 uncultured Opitutus sp. | reverse complement strand
TCCTCCTGCAATGCACCCAGCACCTGCCACGCGCCCCAACCAAGCGCGGCCACCATCACCAGCCCCGCTCCCGCCCGCAGCGTCGCCATCGCCAAACGCCAGCGACCGCCGCTCGACATCGTGCGCGGCTTTACTGGCTGGGGAATATCCCGCCAGGAACGGGAAGCAGGAAGGTTGATCAAAGGGGAATTCACAAACGAACAGGAGCAGCAGCCATCGCGGAATGAAAACGCTCGATCGCGGGCGACACCAGGTTCCGGACTAACGCCGTAAAATCCATCCCCGCGCAACGCGCGCTCATCGGCAGCAAGCTGGTTTCTTTCATGCCCGGAAGGGTATTTATTTCCAGCAAATAAAGCTGATTTGTTGTCGAGAGCATGAAGTCGATGCGCGCGTAGTCACGACAGCCGCAAGCCGCGAAGGCTATCTCCGCCGCCGACTGCACCGCTGACGTCATCGGGGACTCGAGGGGCGCTGGTGCAAAGTACTCAGTCAGGCCCTTGGTATATTTACTGGTGAAATCATACACTCCGGATTTTGGCCTGATCTCGACCACGCCCATCGCCTTACCGCCCAACACTCCGACCGACAGCTCGCGCCCGATGATACGTTTCTCCACCAGCCAGCTGCCGCTCGAAATCCCCCGCAGCTGGTCTTCCAATTCCGCGCGCGTGGACACCAGACTCAAGCCCACGCTGCTGCCTTCATTATTCGGCTTCAGCACCAGACTTTCTCCCAGTTGAGCAAAGATCGTATCCGTCGTCGGCTTTTCCCTCCCGTCGAAACCAAGTCCGGGCACGACCTGCACACCGCGCGCCTCCGCGGCCTCTTTGGTCCGAGTCTTGTTCATCGTCAGCGCACTGCTCTCCGCATCGCAGCCCGCATAGTGAATTCCCGCTGCATCCAGCAACCGCTGCATCCCGCCGTCCTCTCCAAACGTCCCATGCAAGGTCGAGAAGACGACATGCCGCGCTGGATCGATCCCGGGCGGAATCGCGTTCGTGCTCAGCTCAAAGAGGCGCGTGGGAAATGACCGGGCCAAAGCCACGGCCGAGGCCCGGCCCGAGCCGAGGGAAACGTCACGCTCAGCGGATGTGCCGCCGGCAAAAACCGCCACGATGGGCATCGCACTACTCATAAAACGTCCTCCCACTTCTGGCCGTAGAGCAGCACCTCCGGCTGCAGCTCGACGCCTTTCATCTGGCTCACCCGCGCGCGTACCCGCCGCACCAGCTCCAACACGTCGGCCCCTTGAGCGTGTCCGCGATTCACAATGAAGTTCGCGTGAATTACCGACACTTCCGCATCGCCCACGCGTTCTCCTTTGAGCCCGCACTCGTCAATCAGCCTCCCCGCCGAATCGCCCGGTGGATTTTTGAAAATACATCCCGCACTCGGCTCGCGCGGCTGACTCTCGTGTCGCTTTTTCCGATACACGTCGATTTGCCGGCTGATCGCCGTTGCCTCCGCCTGCGCCGCCGGACGCAACAGTGCTCCGAGCGCAATCGCGTGCTGCAACTCGGCACAGTGCCGGTAATCCACATGCATCTCCGCTTTGGCCCACGTGCGCACGGAGCCGTCGAGCGCGATCACTTGGACTTCTTCGACGACATCGAACATCCAGCCACCCATCGCACCGGCATTCATCCGCAAGGCGCCCCCCACATTGCCCGGAATTCCTTCGAGGAATTCAAATCCCACCAGGCCCGCTTTGGCCGTAAGGCCGCAGAGGTTCTTCAAACGCAAGCCCGCCCCCGCCCAAACTTGGCCGTTCGCCCGTGCCTCAAATCCCGCCCACGTTTCGTGCGCCAGCGACAGCACCAGCCCGTTCACCCCCTCGTCCGGCACAATTAGATTCGAACCGCGTCCCAGAATGAATACTTCGAGCTGACGCTGCTGCGCTTCCCGCAATAAAACTTGCAGGTCAGCCAGACTCGCCGGTTCCGCGTAGATCCGCGCCGCACCCCCGACCCGCAGCGTCGTTTTTGTCGCCAGCGGCTCTTCCCGTTTCACCCGCGTCTCCGGACTCACCACCGCCTTGAGCGCAGAGCCGAGCCCGTCCCAACGCAGGGTCGCCGCTTCCTCCGCCCGCCGCACCGTGAGCCACTCACGCGCCTTCCGATCAATATCGCCTGCACCCACAAACGCCACCAGATCGCCCGCCGCCACCTCGCGCGCTAACGCCCGCGAAAACTCCTGGTCGCCCGCCGGAAAATAACTCACCGGCAAAGTTCCCGCTGTACGCTTTAGCTCGGCGTAAATATCGGCTGTGGTGCCGCCCGCGATCGGAGCCTCACCCGCGGAATATACATCCAGCAAATGCACGCTGTCCGCCATCGTGAGCGCCGCGGCAAACTCCGACTTGAACTGAGCCGTCCGGCTGAATCGATGTGGTTGAAACACCACGATCAGACGCCCGGCACCCGGTTCAACCCTCCGGCGTAAGCTGCCCAGCAAGGCGCGAATCTCTGCCGGATGGTGCGCGTAATCCTCGAGCACGGTAATTCCGCCCGCCGCATGCAAACACGCCTGCCGCCGTCGCACTCCCGGATGCTCCGCCAGCGACTGCGCCGAAATCGTCGCACCCATCAACTGCGCCGCGGCGAGCGCGGCGGTCGCATTGGCGGCATTAAACTCGCCCCGCGCCCGCACCTTCACATCCAACAAACTGAATTTACCGCTCAGCCGCAAGGTCATGGACTCACCCACCTCCGCAACGATCTCACTGCGGAAATCTCCCGCTCGTCCAAAGCCCGCCACCTCGGGACCGTCGCGATCTTGCGCCGGGCCCACAGCTCCGGTCGAGGCTCCACCGCTTGAAAGGGTGCTCACCACGCGCGCGCTCATGGCACACGCATCGCTCACGAGCACCGTCCCTCGCGTCCGCGCAAACAACGCCCGGAACGTCGCTTCGAGATCCGCCATCCGTCGATAATAATCCGGGTGATCCCAATCCAAATTCACCGCCACTGTAATCTCCGGCGTGAAACGCTCGATCGTCCCATCACTCTCGTCGATCTCCGCCACGATCCAATCACTCGCCCCGCTTCGCGCCGGAGGGGTGTCATCGGCAAATAATCCTCCCACAATATAGCCGGCAGGAACGCCTGCGTGCCGCAGCGCCGTCGCGAGCATCGCCGTGGTCGTGGTCTTGCCGTGCGAGCCGCAAACCGCGACGAGGCGCTTCTCCCGCGTGACCTCCGCCAGCAACTCACCGCGCCGAACCAACGGAAGCGCCCGGATGCTCGCCGCGGCCCACGCCGGATGCGTCGGCCGAATGGCCGACGAATACACCACCAGTTCCGCATCATCCGGAATGCTCGCAATCACGATGCGCTCCCGCGTAAGCAAGGCCCGCAAGTCGGGCGTCAACGCATCGTCTTCGCCCGTGACGACGAATCCGGATTGCGCCAGGTAAATCGCCAGCGGGCCCATGCCCATGCCACCGACTCCCACGCAATGAAGGCGTTGGAGGTCGCGACCGAATAAAGCAGGACGGGCAGCCGGTCTCATGGGTTCAGGCCGGAGCCATTTCGAAACCCGAGGGATGATCGCCGCGGGCAATTCCTTCGAGATCGGTGAGCATCAGATCGAGCGAGTTCGCCCGATCCATGCGCTGCAGGTTGCTGCGGAATTTGCGCAGCAGCCAGTCGTTGAAAATAATATCCATCACCTCGCTCCGGAGCGCCGCGAGGCGGGTTTGCGGCACCACAATCCCGCCACCCTGACGCTCGAAATACGCCGCATTCGCCCGCTGGTGATCGTCCGCGGCTTGTGGATACGGCACCAGAATCGCCGGGGTTTCACAGCGGATGAGCTCAGCCAGCGTGCCGGCGCCCGCGCGCGAAACCACGAGATCCGCCGCCGATAACAATTCGGCGATACGATCGCTGAAGGGCGTGAACACACTGCGTACCGGCTCGCCCGACCGCGCCTTTAATTCGACGACGCCTTCCTGTCCTTTGCCGAGTCCGGTGACGACATACACCTGAATGCCGTCCCCGGCGAACGCGGCAAGATGGGCGCGGGCCCAGTCGTTGAGTGAAGCCGCTCCCTGACTGCCACCCAGCAACACCAGCAGACGCTGGTTCGGGTCGAGTCCAAGCGCCGCCCGCGCCGGCCCCTGCGGCATCCGCACGATCTCCCGGCGGACCGGCAGCCCGACGTGACGCGTCGCCAGAGTTCGGATACCCGGAATGCGAATTCCCGGCGGCAGGTATACCCGACGGGCCAGTCGCCCGAGCGTGCGGATCGCCAGGCCCGGCACGCGATTGGACTCATGCAACGCCGCAGGGATGGCAGCAACCGACCCGGCGAGAACGAGCGGAGCCGACGTGAATCCGCCAAAGCCGACAATACAGTCTGGTCGCACCCGGCGCAGAAGCCGGACACAGAAGACGAAGGCCTGGGCCTGCGAAACCACGCAGCGTAAAAACT
>CAYVDZ010000529.1:0-4437 GCA_964450575.1 uncultured Opitutus sp. | reverse complement strand
GGCTCCGCCGGCACGAGTGGTAGCGGCGTCAATGTCGCGTTCGGCAACCGTTCGGTTAACAGCAAGATTCCGGTTGATCTCTATAACATCGATGCGATCGAGATTTCGCGCGGTCCCAACTCGAATCTCTTCGGACTCGGCGCCAGTGCCGGTACGGTCAACCTCGTCCCGTCGATGGCCAATGTGAACCGCTCAACCAACTCGCTCACGTTACGCTTCGACGACTGGGGTGGCCACCGCGAGAGCCTTAATCTCAATCGCCCCCTCATTCCCGGCAAACTCGCTTTTCGCGTTGCCGCCGTGCACGAATCCAAGGGTTTCACCCGCAAGCCTTCGTCGGAGCGGATCGATCGAATTTACGCCACCACGACCGCGAAGCCGTTCAAGAACACGACGGTGAACGCTTCGTTCGAGCGCTATGACAACTCCTACCGCCGGCCCAATTCCCTCACCCCGCGCGATACGACCATCGAATGGCGCGCGGCCGGTAGCCCGTCCTGGGACCCCACTACTCAGATGGTAACGTTGGGCAATGGCAGTAAAGTCGGGCCATTTCCAGTCGGCAGCGGAGCCACCGCCGAGAACCTCACGCTACCCGCGGGGTTGATGTCGGGTGGCAATATTTATGGCCGCCGCATTGCGTATATTGAAAACAATGCCGTGCAGTACCTCTCCGTTGGCCGCATCGGGAATAATATCACCGCGGGTACGCCGTCTCCGTACACCACCAACAGCAATGTGCGTTATCTCGAAACCGGCACGGATTTGATGAGGAATAAGGCCACCCGGTATCCGCTGTTCTTCCAGCCGGCCCTTCGCGACAAGTCCCTTTATGACTGGTCGGAGATCAATTATATCGCTCCGAATTTTGGCGAGGACAAGGCCACGACGTATTCGGCTGATCTCGAGCAAACCTTCTTCCGTAACTCCCAACACCTGATTGCCGGCCGGGTCGGCTGGTTCCGTCAGGATTTCGAACGCGATTCCCGGAATTTCATCGAGTCCACCGACACGGTGATCTTCGTCGATGTGAACGAAAAGCGTCTCGATGGCTCGCCCAACCCGTATTTTCGTCGCCCTTATGTTCAGTCGGTCGGTCCGATCCGGGTGCGCACGCCTGAATTGTCCGACACCCAGACCGCCGATCTGGCCTATCAATATACGCCTCAAAAGCACCCCCGCTGGCTTTCCTGGTTCGGTACCCAGCGCATCGGGGCGCATGGTGAAACCGTTCGCTCTGACACGGTGAATTTCCGCAATGCCCAACACATCGCGAGTGACCACCCGTGGGTGAACACGGCCAACCGCACAGCGCCCTCGCAGATCACGCAGCGCTTCTATGTCGGCGATGCGCAGGGCCAGAATCTCGATTACGCGCCGTCGCCGATCAGTGATATCAACGGACGTTATGATCTTTCCTGGTATAATAATCTTACCCGCCAGTGGGTGAACGAGTCGGTCCGCGTCGACAACCTCCCCATCATCGGCACCACCGCGCGTCGGGAAGAGATCCGCACGATCAATGCGACCATTCAGAGCTTCTTTTTTAAAGACCGGCTGGTCACGACGTACGGCTGGCGGCGGGACCGGCGCCGTGAACGGACGTCTGTCGGTGCGGCAATCGATCCCGCGACCGGGGTTGTTAACTATAATAACCTCAACACTTGGGGCGCGTGGACCGATGACCAAGGTGAGATCGTCCGCGCCAGTCAGCGCGGCGATACCACGACCTTTGGTGCGGTCGTGAAGCCGTTCTCGTGGTTGAATCTCCACTACAATCAATCCGATAGCTTCTTTCCCCAGGTGGTCCGCCAGAACCTTAATCTCGAGGGCAACATCCCGAATCCGCGCGGCGAGGGCGAGGATTACGGATTTAGTTTCACAGCGTTGCAGGGTAAGCTGAGTGTTCGGGTCAATCGCTTCGTCGTCACCGAGTTTGATTCGCGCGGTAGCGAGGTGGGCACGATCGGTAATCGTACCTTCCGTCTGGAAGGCCGACGGGAAAATAACGGGCAGCGCGACGTCGAGTCGTTCTACCCCTGGGCGGAGAATCTGGCGCTCAGCCGGTTCACCAACCAAGGTGTCACCAATCCGTCGCAGACGCAGCTCCGGTCCGCCGTGGCGACCATCATGGGACAGTCAGTGGAATGGATGAACACCTTCCTTGATTCCGGGCTGGCCCAGCCGCAGACAGTGGGAACGACCGATGTCGAGTCCCGTGGCTACGAAATCGAAGCGACCTATAATCCCACCCGCAACTGGCGCATCAAGTTCACTGGTGCTCAAGCCGTCGCGCTTGATCTCGCGGTGTCGCCCGAGGTCTTCAATTACTGGCAGAGCCGCCTGCCGACGTGGACCACAGCTCGTGATGATCAGGGCCGTCTCTGGTGGTCGACCCCGGCCGCCAACGGCAACACGCCCGAGGCGCAGTACAACAATGCTCTGTTGTCGCCGTATCTCGTCGGCGTGGCCAACGCCGGGAAGCCCCGCACCCAAGTGCGCAAGTATCGTTGGTCCACGGTGACGAATTACGATTTCACTGAAGGACGTCTGAAGAACTTCAATGTCGGCGGCGCCGTGCGTTGGGAAGACAAGGCCTCGATCGGATTTGGCGGCAAAGCGCCTGCCACCAGCGGAAACTTTGCCGGCGCGATTCTCGAACTCGATCCTGACAAGCCGTTCTATGACAAGGCCCGCTTCTATATGGATCTCTCCGCTGGCTATCGCTTCCGTTTGATGGGCGATAAAGTCCGTGGAAAGGTGCAGTTGAATGTGCGCAATGCCTTCGAGGATGGTCGCCTCCAACGCGTGGCCGTCAATCCCGACGGCAGCACCTACGCCTACCGGATCATCAATCCGCGCCAGTTCATCCTCTCGACCTCGTTCGATCTCTGATCGGTGCGCCGCACGCGGTGCGGTTTGAACGTGCGGCGGACGACCTTTGGGTCGTCCGCTGAGCGCGGTTTTTGAAGGTTGCAGGAATTTTGCCTTCGCGTCGGCCGTTCGAGCGATTGTTGAGGACACAAAAAGGGCGCAGCCGTGAAGCTGCGCCCTTTCATTTATACGAAGAACCTGCCTGTCGGCGGGTGTCCCTCGAAGCAGATTACATTAAATGTTTTCGACGATCTTATCGGCGAGACCGTATTCGATCGCTTCCTTTGCGTTCAGGTAGAAATCGCGATCGGTGTCCTTGTTGATCCGATCCAGTGGTTGGCCGGATGAGGTCGCGAGGATTTGGTTCAGTTCCTGGCGAAGTTTTTCCATTTCCTTGGCCTGAATGTTGATATCGCTCGCCGGGCCGATCATGCGGCCGGAAATCAGAGGCTGGTGAATGAGCACGCGCGAGTGCGGGAACAGCAACCGGCGGCCCTTGGAAGCGCCGCACAACAGAATCGAGCCCATCGATGCGGCCATCCCCGTCACCACGACGGTGATCGGCGACGAGATCAGTTTCATCGTATCAAAGATCGCCATGCCGGCGGTGATCGAGCCACCGGGCGAGTTGATGTAAAACGTGATGTCTTTGCCGGGCGCATCGACTTCGAGATAAAGCAGCTTCTCGGTCAAGTCCTTGGCGGACTCGTCCGTGACGGCGCCCCAGAGGAAGATTTTCCGCTGCTCGAGGAACTTCCGTTGGATCAGCATCGCGACCGGCGCGTTCTTTTTCACCAGACGATCCTCCTTCTCATCGTCGTCGTCTTCATCATCATCAAGACGCGGAAGTGGGGCGGAGAGTCCGGGTTGCAGGTTGGCGAAATGCATAGGTTTCGAAATTGGAACGGTGGTGGGAGATTGGCAAGTGGCGAGCGTGGGTTCGTCGCGAACCCAACGTTCGGCGGAGAAGCGCGTTGGCCTGATCCGACGGGTTCTCCGGCTTGGTTTCCCCAGCCCTACTGCGAACCGGCCGTGTTGGGCGTCGTGCCCTTTAGGTTCCACACCGCGAGCAGATCGGGCGAGCCTTGGGCGCGCACGCCGTTGTCGTTGAGGATCTCTTCGGTCGCGGCCATCATCTCTTTCCGGGGAAATACGAGCGTTTCGAAGCGTCGCCCCGCGAATTCCAAGACGAGGAACTCGTCCTTGGCGTCGCGCAAGGTGGCCACGAGATGACTGAGACTACGGATCTTCACTCCGTTGACCGATTCGACGACGCGGGATTGCGCCTGGGAATAGCCGATCGACAGCTTATGGGGAAAGAAGGGAGAGGAGATCACGACCAGTTCCTCCCCGGGAAACGCCGGCCGGTCAGCCCGACGAAGGGCAAGTGGGCTGGCCATCGCGGAAAGCGCCGCGGCCGCGTTATTCAGCCCGCCCAAAAACAACTGTGAGGCGGAGGAAAACACGATGGGCCCGTAGATGAAGTAGGACGGATACGTTCCCTGCAGGTCGGGAATCAGCATGGGGCGGGTTGGGGAAACGGGGACCGCGACCGTCTGCGCC